>NZ_JAYSGF010000013.1:0-120697 GCF_041912965.1 Chromobacterium sp.
GACAAGCTGAATTGATCTGACAATCGGGCGCCGTCAAAACGGGAGACTGTCAGATAAAGTCTGAACTTCTACAAATTAAATCAAAACGACCCAATGAAACCACAAAACAAATCATTCCTTTTCTCGTGACCTCTTTTCCACCAGACGTTCTGCAATTTCGATATCAATACCTAAAGCCTGTCTTGCCTGTCTTGCCTTGATCTTTCTTCCACGAAGATAACTTTTATACTCACCCACTAGCAAAGTCCACACTATGCCTACTCCAGAGAGAAGCAACAAAATGAGCATCATATTTCCATATACAGCACTGGCATGCTCATTCCAAAAATAGCCATAACCTCTCAAACCAGCAAAAAAAGCCCCAAGCTCAACAAATATCAAAAAGCAGTAGAGCACAGAAAAATGCACACCCGGTGCTCGCCCCATTAACTTAAAAGCCAGCCCTCCCCCTATCAAAGCAAGGAGCCCTATACATGATCGCATCAGAACGCTTTCAAATTTAGAGCACACCCAACCATTTCGTATGGCTGAGTAACTTTCACAATAAAGCCCCTCAGGCATATTAAGCGCCCAAGCACGAGGTATCGAAATCAATTGCTCCTGAAAAACCAAAAAAGCCAACAACCACAAAGCACACAACAAAATTATAAAAATATTTCTTTTCATAGATTAGCCAGGCAAACTTATTAACCACATGGACAAAAAATGACCTTCGCACTCGCTACCAAACCACAAAAGCCCAAGCATTAAGTACTAGCTCACGAATACATCTACGGAGAGCTTTAGTGACAACCAACCAGTTTGCATGACACATCAATCATCACATCCAAGCTGATACCGCATTTATAAAAATAGCATTAATCCATAATCAAACACAGCACACATAGCCTTACAACAACCATCAAGCTACTCTACAGCACTCCCTGACCTGCCATCAAAGCTTCGCTCCATTGGCAGATGAACTCGCCACGAGGTATAGGAGTGTAGTTCGACTAGCCGCCAACTAACGTCGAGGGCTTCAAGTTCTCTGCCTCCAACACCCACCCCTTTTTATTTCCGCACACCACCGCCGTATACGCATCGGCTTTGCCGAATGAGGTATTGCCCACTCGGCAAGATGTTCCCACTTGAATCATGAAGGCCGGCCTGTCTCTTGCATCGTTTACGGCAGCGTAAGCGAGGGTGTCACGGCTTGCGATGGCTGCCACCAGCGGATCAGAGCAGCCAGTCAGAGCGGCGATGACTGTCATAAAAAGAGGTCGTTTGATCATCAGGCTTATTTCAGCTCCCGTAGCGCTTCCGGGTGCTGCACCGCCACCCGCAGCAAGGTCTGCGCCGCGCCGGTGGGCATGCGCCGGCCTTGTTCCCACTCCTGCAGCGTGCGCTTGCTAACATACGGTAACTCCATAAACTCCGCTTGGGCTATTTATCTTGCGACTCTATCTGCGCGCTAGGCATAGAGAAGACTGCTTTTCGGCCATTGCGTTGCAGCCATCCACTCCTTAGTCCTACGCATCCGCTCAGGGCCACATTCCTGCCATTTTCCTTAGACGCAGCCAAGGAGCAGCTTTCTAGCAAGGTAAACTCCTACTTATAACAAGCTAGCCTCTGCAAGCCAGCCTCTCTTCCGTTTTAGCGAACTAATTGACAGGTTGGCTCAAGACCACGCCACTGATTAGGTTGCAAACCATCGCAATTCAAAGGACACACACATATGATATAGGCATGCAACGGAAACTAGTATAGCCTATACACCAGACCTAAGAGCCTCGATGGTACTTTTCTATGCATTTGCAGCCACAGTTCTGCTGATGGGTGCCACCGTCACTAAAACACAGCATTTAATTGGAACTCGCAATGAAAATCATTGAGACCCTTGAACTCTCGAATTTTGCTTCACAACCTATCGAAGGAAAATGTCGAAAGAATGTGGCAGGAAATATTGTTTGGTCGGATATATCTGGGCCGCTTAGTGGGACTCTAGGTAACGATAAAATTTGGATAAAGGCCGTTCCTCAGGATCACACATACAGAATTGCAAATGAGGCACTTGCGGTTCTACTGGGTCACGCCTTCGGCGCGCCGGTTTTAAATAGAGCAGCCATAGTAAAAATACAGAGCAACAGCAATCTCTATCGTTTTATTGAGGAAAGAAGATTAGAGCCTTTCATTTGGGTTTCTCCGGACGCAGGCAACACTCTAGACGGAAACCTTTTAAAATACAAAATTAGCACTCTCGCAATGAAAGATTGCGGCATTATTCTCACTTTACTAAATTCACTTCTTAATAATTGCGACAGAATCAATATTCTGACCAAAGGCTCAACATCAGAAACCGTCATTGACTTTGACAAATCATTTATTCATCAGAATTGGATTACTAATCTTGAAATTAAAAAATCAGAAGACTCTAACTGGATAGCCCCATTAGCACTAGGAGGGCAGAGTGCACTTAATTTATTTAATGAGAACTCACCAAAATATTCAAAACCAATAATAGATCACATCGACTCTATTAAAGATGATTTTTTACAATGCACTTCGTTTCTTAAAATACACCCCCATCGTGCAGAGAAATTAATCGAGCACTTAAAGGACCGAGCCATTAATCTTCATTTAAATTGTTCTAATGCCATCAAATCCCACCCCTATTTTCAAGAGTAAAGTCACTTACAAGCGGATGAATTGCTCTGTTACAGTGCTCGTTTTATTTAGAATACCAGGCACTACCTTGATTGGACTCGAAAGCCTGCTTTAGCTGCGAAGCAGACTCCATCACCCGAGCCATCATCCAAACTGCAGCCTCCCCACCCCCTCAAAAAACCCCAGCGCCCGCGCATCGCCGGCATAAGCAACATTGATCCGCAGCCAGTCATTGTCCTCGCCGCCGGGCATGAAGCCGCTGCCCGGCGACAGCAGGATGCCTCGCTTGGCGGCTTCCGCCTGCATTTCCTCAAAGCTATGGCGGCCGGTGCGCGCCCAGACGAACATGCCGCCCTGCGGCTCCGCGAACACTTGCCAGCCGTTGGCCTCCAGCGTTTGCAGCGTGGCGGCCATTTGCCGGTTCAGCCGCAGCCGCAGCCTTTGCGTCAGCTTGCGGTAAGCGCCGCTGGACAAGAGCTGGGCCACCACGCATTCGGCAAAGCGCTGGGTGCCGATGCCGGTGTACATCTTGATATTGGCCAGCTGGCGGATCAGCTCCGGCTGGGCCAGCACATAGCCGACGCGCAGCGAGCAGCTGAGGGTTTTGGAGAAGCTGGACACGTAGATCACCCGCCGCAGCGAATCCAGCGCCGCCAGGCGCACGCCGGGGTGGCTCTGGAAATCCGCGTAGATGTCGTCTTCCACAATCAGAAAGTCATGGGCCTCGGCCAGTTGCAGCAGGCGATGCGCCACCGCTGGCGCCAAACAGGTGCCGGTAGGGTTGTGGAACAGGCTGTTGATGAACAGGCATTTGGGCCGCTGCCGGGCGAGGATGGCTTCCAGCGCCGCCAGGTCCGGCCCGTTGCCGGCACGCGGCACCGCCAGCATGTCTATGCCGTGGAATTTCAGCAGATTGAACAGATTGTAGTAGCCAGGGCTTTCCACCAGCACGGTGTCGCCGGGCTTGAGCAATGCGCGCGCCAGCAGGTCCAGCGCGTGGCTGCCGCCGTTGGTGGTGAGGATTTGCTCTTGCTCCACATGGATATCGATCTGGCGCAGCCGCTGTTGCAGTTGCCGGCGCAAGGCCGGCAGGCCCAGCGGGGTGCTGTAGTCGAACAGGTCCGCCGGCTGACAGCGGGTGATGTGGCGGATGGCGTAGCCCAGTTCCTCCTGGTCCCGCCAGCTGTCCGGCACCCAGCCGCAGCCCAGTTTCAGTTGCTCGCCGCTGTCGCTGAACTGGCCCCAGGCCGGTTCCATGGTTTCCCGCCATTCGCTTTCCTCGCGGCCCGGCGGCGCGGCCACGAAGAAGCCGGCGCCGTGGCGCGATTCCAGCAGGCCCAGCGCCACCAGCCGGTCGTAGGCGTCGATCACGCAGGACTGGCTGAGCTGCTGCTCCTTGGCCAGTTGACGGATGGAGGGCAGCCGGGTACCGGGGCGGACGCGGCTGCGCCGTATCCAGGCGCGCAGTTGATCTGCGATTTGCTGCGCCAGCGGCTGCCGGCTGGCGCGGTCGAGTTCTAGCCGCATGGCGGGCTCACTGTTTGCTGATAACGAGCAAACAGTTAAGCGCAAATGGCCGCCGCTGTCACTTGTTGCCGTCATGGAGCGGCCGGATAGTGGCGTGTCGCGCCCTTTTCATCGCCAGGCCATAGCTTATGACTGTTCCACTGTTCGCCCATACTGTTTGTCCCGCCGTGTCTCTTTTATTCCCGGAGGCGGCATGAACACACGCCACCCTGCCCGACTGGCCTTCGGCCTGTGCCTGATCACGTGCGCGGTGAATCTGCAAGCGCCGTTGTACACCGCTTACGCGCAGTTGGCCGGCCAGGGCGCGGCGGCTACCGCCACCGCGTTTTCCGCCTATGTACTGGGGGTGTTGCCGGTGCTGCTGGCGCTGGGCGGCCTGCCGGACCGGCTGGGGCGCAAGCCCTTGATCCTGGCGGCGCTGACTCTGGCGATGCTGGCCACCGCCGTCATGGCCTTGTGGCCGCGGCTGGAGGCCTTGGCCGTGGCGCGCTTTCTGCTGGGCGCCGGCACCGCGCTGGCTTCCGCCGCCGGCGCCGCTTATATGGGGGAATTGATGGCGGAGCAGGATACGCGCCGCGCCACGCTGTGGGTGACGGCCAGCACCTCGCTGGGCTTTGGCCTGGGCGCGGCGCTGACCAGTGTGTGCTTGCTGTGGCAGAGCACGCTGACGCCGGCCAGCTTTTGGCTGCATCTGGCGCTGGCCGGCGCGGCGCTGCTGGCGGTGGCCGGGCTGCCGGACCCGGCGCCGCGCGCTCGTCACGCCTCCATGCTGCGCCCGCCCTATTTCCCCGCCGGCAGCCTGCCCTTCGGCTTGGCCATTCTGCTGGCCTGGGCGGCGGTGGGGCTGGTGATCGCGGTATTGCCGTCGGTGCTGGCCGCGCATGGGCTGGCGCGTTGGTCCGGGTTTTCCACTTTCACCGTGATCAGCTGCGGCCTGCTGTTCCAGCCGCTGGCCCGCGCGATGCCGCCAGGCCGCGCGGTGCGCTTGGGCTTGCTGGTGCTGCCGCTCAGCTATGCGCTGCTGGCCTGGGGCGCGACTCAGGGTTCGCTGGCGGCGGTGTTGTTGGGCGCGCTGGGCGCGAGCAGTTCTTGCTACGGCTTCACTTATCTGGGCGGTTTGTCCGCGGTGAACGCGCTGGCCGGCGCGGAGAAGCCGCGCGCCAGTGCTGGCTTCTTTCTATTGGCTTATATCGGCTTCAGCCTGCCGGTGATTTTCACCGGTCTGCTGGTGGACCGCCTGGGCGCGCCCACCGCCCTGCTGCTGTTCGGCCTGGCGCTGGCCGCCGGCGCGGCCATGGTGGCGCCGGCGATTGGACGGGGAACGGCGATGACGGGCTTGCCCGCCATCGCCGCCGCCAGCCGGCGCGATTAGCCGACTAGCCCAGCCAGACTACTCAATTCACCGGATAGGCGGTCAGCAAAATCCAGTTGCCTTTCACCACTTCAAAATCCAGCTGCACGCTGGAGAACTGCGAGCGGGTCTGCGCATTACATCTGCCCGCTGCGTCCGCCCCGGTGCAGCTGTAGCCGCCGATCTTGTCTTTCTTCAGCACGCTGTAGACGGTGACGCTCTGGCGAGCGTGGTTGCCGGAGCACTGAACCGCGACGCCAGTGTATTTCTTGGGGTCCACGTAGTTGTTCCAGAAGCCAGTGTATTCCTCCACGCTGGTGAACAGGGTCTTGCCCACCTGGCTGGTGCCGGCCGGCGGCGTCGCGCCGTAGATATGCTGGTTGAGGTGACCGCCCGCCGCGTTGTTGCTAGCGGATACGCCGCTGCTCTTGACGCTGGGGATGGCGCGGCACTCAACGGCGTGGGCCAGGCTGGCGGCCATCAGCAGAGCAAGCGCGGCGGACAGGCGGACGAGGGGTTTGCAGATGCTTTGACGCATGGAGTTTCTCCTGTTGGTAGATGAGGCGCTTGAAGTCAGGGCCGCCAGACACGCGGCTCAGGCAGCATGGCTGATGTGCATTCGGCGCATAAAAATGCTTTATGCATTTTTATAGACCACAAAAAAACAATGTCAAATCATGAGATGAAATGACGTGACATCAGCATCAATATCAAGCCTTGCAGCCTAAGAATCTGTTCAAGGTCTGCCGCGCTTCGTAAAGCCTTGCATGGCGAGTACAAGCTCAAAATGCTCATGTACCACCGGTACACTCCTCTTTTTCGCTCGTCTTCACCTTGTCTTGCTCTTGCTCGCGAGACTTGAAACAGGCTCTTACCCCCAAGCCATGCATCTCAAAAACCAGCCCACCGAAATCATTCCAACCAGCTTCCTTCCATAAAAACCCAAGTCCAGATCAAATCCAGCAAAACAGATAAACGCCACTCTTTGAAATCCAGTTCCAAACAAAACTGAAACAGTTCACATCGTCAATTAATAACGCCTTATTTAAAATCATCCTGTCTTAACCAAGACAGCAGTCTCCAAGCAACAATTTAGATAAGAGAAAATAATGCAAGACGATTTGATCACCCCACCCATATTGATTTTAGACTCAGTGGATTTCGGAGCTGCCGCCCCTGCCTCTTCATATGGCTACACCATTCCGGCATGCTTCGCCGACTATGTCCGTGACTATCAGGACAATCAAGGCGTTTGCCCAGAGTGCGGCAAAGTACGGTGCGTGATATTCAGCAACGCCGCCAAGCATCTCAATCAAGGTCGAGATGAAAGAAAATTATTGGCCTTGAGCGGACCCAACTTCCCCAGAATTGCAAAAGACAATTACGATAGCTTTGATCAATTCTCCAAGCTTATTTTGAAAAACTACGAAATAAATGGCAATCAAATCACCCGCGGTTTGATCTCAAAAGTCTACCGGGATGATCTAGCCATCAATAGACAGCTCATAGACCCAACCCCCAACCGTACCTCGCGACAACCGCCTCCTCAAGACATCAATGTCACCAACAAACTTGAGCACGACTTAAGAATGTGCCTACACGCGCTAAATGCGGACAACTCTTCAAAGGGCCTGAAGAGCAACCCCGACATCGCAACGCACTGCAAGAACAAACGCTATGACCTTGCCGCACTGGCGTTTTCAAAACAGATGGACCTCTCCGAGCGGGATCTGAAAATATTTAACACCTTTTACGCCGCACAATCTCGAATCGGTCAAGTATCGCCGGATGCGCAAGAACTCAAGGCCTCATTGCAGTACATTGCCACCGCCGGCGACATTACTTCCAGAGAGTTTGGAAAGCACTTCAACGGCTTATCAAAAATCCTGCGTAGCAATATTAAAAATGCAAACGCAATTCCATTTGATCAAGCGATGAAAACGCTGGGCAAAATGCAAAACCACCCGCAGATGAAAATTGCGCCTCATGAAATCGACGCCATCAAGAAGGCGGCACGTTCCATTGACTACAAGGACATTGGCGATAGAATGCAAAAAATGTCCAAAGGTTTTGGCTACGCCGGCAAGGCATTGCAAATAGATTCCATTCATGACAAAATTCTAAGCGGCATTGATACCGGTGATTGGAAGCCGTTGCTATTGGAATTTGAAAGCATGGCCGCTAGCGCCGCCGCCGCGTACGCACTCTCATTTGCTTACTCTCTGGCGGCAGGAGCTTTTGCCCTTTCAGGCGCCGGCACCATCGCCCTTATAGCCGCTTACGTGGCTGCCGCCACTTACTTCACTCCTGAGAGGATGGACAGCATCAATAATGTTGTTTTCAAGTGAGAACGCTCAGGATTAGATTTAAAAAACACCAGAGCCAAATTTAACCCACGCGTGCCTTAGACAAAACGAAATTCAGCTCTGGCTTGCACATTGGCTTTTACCAAAAGGAGGGCATGCCCTCCTTTTTTCAGCACCCACCCGTATCATCAATCACACCGCACTCAAGCAAACACAATGACGATTAAGCAAAACTCCATTCACTCCTGTAGAGGAACCTTCTTTTAACCTTACGGTTCAACCCTCAGGAAAATCATGCAAGACTTGGAAAGCAAAACCCCAAACATTCCCATGCTTCACCCTTTAATTATTTTCAGCTTAGCCCCCATAGTGCTTATAGGCATCATTTCCCAACACATGGGCGATGCTTTCTTGGCTCCGGCTCGAGCTTGGCTGTTTGATATCGGCTTAGTCAGCCAGGGCGGCATGCAATCCAGAACGCTCGCCAATACCGCCGCGGTCATTTTTTCTTATATCCGGCTTAGCACTCCATTCTATTTTCTTGGTTTTATTTATACATTCAAAAAAGACTTCCACTTTTATATAAAAAACCTAAACACCCCCAATTGGAAACGATTTTCGCTTTCTCTGGCGCTCATCAGCGGAATGCTCGCTTTTATGGTATATATCACCTATTTTGACGGTTCCAATCTTGAGTCCGGCAGGCATATCATTCGAGCAGCAGCCACCAACCCGATACTTTATTCAATCTTGGCGTCATGTCATGTAATGATGTTCTATTTCATTGCGCATTTGACTTTCATCAGCCTCATTGTTCAGCCGATTTACTTGATAAAAACCCGCTAATTTCCCAACGGCGGGGGTCATCCTGAAACCTCCGCCAACACCATTCACCCGGCATGCCCTCGCCACCCGCTCGCCCTCTTCGACCGCTCCCATTCTTCCACCAGCAAAAAATTTAAGTGCTTGATTAAGCATGGTTTGATCTAGCCCAATCCGGCAACTATGTTTCAGCAAGAGGCCGCCGCCCTGGCAGGCGCGCCGCTGCACAAGACACAATCCGTTCGGGGGAGCGCTCCATGCTGCACCAGTTGACCGTCAAGCAAAAACTCTTGGCCGGCTTTGGCCTGCTGATTCTGTTGATCGCCATCATCGTGGCGGTGGCGATGATGAAGTTGAACACCATAGACGCCAAGATCCGCGATGTGACCGAGGACCGCTATCCCAAGATTGTGTTGGCCAACAAGATCAGCGTCACCACGCTGGATATCGGCCGCTTCATCCGCAACGCCATCATCGTGCAGACGCCGGAGGAGACCGAGACCAATATCAAGAAGGTGGAGGATCTGCGCGCCGCCAACGCCGTCAATATGGACCAGATGGAAAAGCTGCTGTCCACGCCCAAGGGGAAGGAGCTGTTCGACAAGCTCAAGACGGCCAGCTCCAATCTGGGCGCTCAGTTTGAACCCTTGTACGCCTTGGCGCGCGCCAACAAGAACGAGGAAGCCAAAACCTTTCTGATGAAGACTTTCGCACCGGCCAATAATAATTTCATCAAGTCGCTGAAGGAGATGTCGGATTTCCAGGAAGACTTGATGCAAAAATCGATTGCGGACAGCAAGACCGCTCAGAGCGAAGCGGTGACGGTGTTGATCACCGTGGCGGTGATCGCCCTGCTTGTGGCGGTGGCGGTGGCGATGTTCATCGCCAATCTGGTGACGGTGCCGCTGAAGAAATCCGCACAGTTGGTGCGCAATATCAAGCAGGGCGATTTGTCCGGCCATGATGAGCCGATTCCGGAGGCGCGCGACGAGGCCATCGCCATGGCCAAGGATATTCAGGAAATGCGCCAGGGCCTGCGCGAGGTGGTGGCCAATATCCAGAAAAACGCCAACGAGGTGTCGGACTCCGCCCATGAGCTGGCCAGCATGTCCGAGCAGGTGGCCCATGGCGCGCAGCGCCAGTCCGAGGCCACTTCCGAGGCTGCCGCCACCATCGAAGAGCTGACGGTGAGCATCAACCATGTGGCGGACAATTCCAACGAGGCTTCACGCCAGGCGGCAATGGCCGGCGACTTGGCCAGCCGCGGCGGCCATGCGGTGAAGGCTTCGGTGGGCAATATCGAATCGGTGTCCACCTCGGTGGCGGCCACTTCGGATCAAATGAAGGGCCTGACCCAGGAAGTGCAGAAGATAGGCAATATCGTCACGGTGATCCGCGACGTGGCGGACCAGACCAATCTGCTGGCCTTGAACGCGGCGATCGAGGCCGCGCGCGCCGGCGAAATGGGCCGCGGCTTCGCGGTGGTGGCGGACGAGGTGCGCAAGTTGGCGGAACGCACCACCAGTTCCGCCCAGGAGATCACCCAGATGATAGGTTCGATCCAGGGCAGCGCCAACCGGGTGGTGGGCAGCATGGAGCAGAGCCTGAGCAGCGTGGGCACGGTGTCCGACGGCGCCGGCCAGGCCACGGATTCCATGCAGGAGATCGAAGGCAGCACCCACTCCATCGTGCAGTCCATCGGCAATATCACCAGCGCGCTGAGCGAGCAGCGCACCGCCAGCCTGAACCTGGCGCAGAGCATGGAGCGGGTGTCGCAGATGGCGGAGGAAAACAGCGCCACGGTGGAAGAGCTGGCCACCACCTCCAGCCAGCTCAACGCGCTGGCGCAGAATCTGCAGGGCGTAACCGCGCGCTTCCGCTTGTAACCGCCTCCGCAAGGATGCCGGCCGCCGTCAGGCGGCTTTTTCGCGTCGGCTACTCGCGCCGGCGGCTTTGGTGCAGAATGCCGGTTTCCCTCTCTCACCGCCGGCCATGACCTATCCGCGCGCGCTGTCGCTGCTGTCCATCCTGTTGCTGCTGCCGCAGACCTGCCTGGCCGATATGGCCGGGCTGGGCTTGTTCCTCATCAATCTGCTGCTGATAGGCGCGGCGGTGTGGCTGCTGCTGAGCGGCCTGCTGTTTTACGCGCTGCGCCGGCACAAACCCCGCGCCCGCTTCGGGCTGAGCTTATTGTTCTTGCTGGCGCCTTTGCTGTGGCTGGGCTTGCAGCTGGCGGCCGGCTTCTTCATCGAGCGGCTGAACCCCGTCGGCGGAGAAACCGCCGATAGTCCGGTGACGCTGGCCGGGGTGTCCTTCCCGGCGGGCAGCCATATCGTTTACGAGCAAGACAATGGAAGCCGCCAGCCGGTCAAGGCGGAAAGCAGCGCGCCGCTGGCGCTGGGGCCGCTGAGCATCGTCAGCCTGAAGCAGGAACCTGGCTCACGAATGCTGGAAGCCGGCTTGAGCGGCGCTCAGGAGATAGAAGGCTGGCCCTGCGCTTCCGCCGAGGTGATGCCGACCACGCTGGAGCCGACCCCGCAGGGGCCACGGCTGCAAGGCTGCTGGCTGGGCAGGCCGCGCGAACTAGGCGCGGTGCGCTGGCCGCCCGGCAGTGTGCTGAGCCGGGATGGCCAGGGCAATTGGTCCTTGTTCTGGCAGGCGGATCAGGCGGGCGAGGCCTTCGGCCTGCCAGTGGACAATATGACTGCCAGCTACAGCCAGCGGCTGAGCCTGCTCGGCTGGGAGGGCTCGGTGTATGGCATTGAGTTCACGCTGGGCGATTACCGCTTTTCCGGGCTGCAAAGCTCCGTCAAAGCCAAATGGCAAAGCGATGGCAGCCTGCGGCTGAGCGGCGACATCCATCGCCGCGGCCAGCCGGTGTCTTGCGTGATCTGGCGGCCGGAGCGCGGCCAGGCGCGCGCCTGCTGACGCACCCTGCCCGGCCACATTCCGCTCAAGCGGAGCAAAAAGTCTCCTGCAAATGCCGCCAGCGCAGCGTGCCGGCCGCGTCGCGCTCAAACACCACGGTGGCCAGCCGCAGATTGCTCGGTTGGCCACCCAGGTATTGCGCTTCACGATACGCCACCGTCGCGCCGCCAGCATGCTGGTCCAGCAGCGTCAGTTGATCCACCACAATCTCCAAACCCGGCTTGCCGCCGCCGGCCTTGGCGAACAGCCGCCGCACGGCGTCCAGGTCCAGCTGCGCGCCGCTGGGCACCACCATGGTGAAGCGCGGCGAGAAGCGCGCCATCAGCTCTTTCAGCACGGCGGCGTCCGCCGGGCCGGAAAACCATTGCTGGATGGCGATATGCGCGGATATCACTTCGTCGAAATAAGGCTTGTTGTCAGTCATGAGTTTCTCTCTGAGTGGCTGGGCCGCAGCAGGGCCAGCACCGTTGGGGTGTGGATGCGCAGCACCGATAAGGCCGGCACCAGGGTCAGGCCGGCGGCGATGAAGAAACAGGCTTGATAGGCCTCGGCGGCCGCGGACACGCCGCCGCCCAGGATGTTGAGCAGCATGCTAAGCGCGGCCACACCCAGGCCAAAACTGAATTGGCGGTTGATATTCCACAACGCGCTGGCCTGCCGCAGCTCGGTCTCGGCCACGTCCAGGAAGGCCGCGCTTTGCGCGGTGCTGCTGCACAGGCTGCCGCCAAAGCCCATCAAGCCGTAAACGGCCATCAGCGCATCATAGCGGCTAACGCCCAAGGCCAGCAGCAGGATGCCGGCGCTCTGCGCCGCCATGCCCAGCAAGAACAGGGCTTTGGGGCCGTGGCGATTGAAGCCGCGCCGAGTCAGGCCTATGGCCAGCGCGGAAGCCAGCGCCCAGGGCAGCATCAAGGCGCCGGTCCGCGCCGCGCCGAGGCGGAGCACATCCTGCAGATACAGCATCGCCGCCAGGCTGACGCCCATGAACACGCCGGGCACAAACAGATAAACCAGCATGGCGGCGCGCAGCAAGCGCCCGCGCAGCAGCGCCAGTTGCAGCACCGGCTCGGCCTTGCCGGCGGCGCCGCGCGCATAGGCCGCCAGGGCTAGCGCCGCCACCGCCAGCGCGGCCAGGCCGCGCGGCCAATGCCCGCGCTCGCCCAGCCAGCCCAGGGCCAGCAGCAGCGCGCTCATGCCAAGCGCCACCAGGATCAGGCCGGAGCCGTCCAGCGCGCCAGGCCGCGCCGCCGTGTCCTCGCGCGGCAGCCAGGCCGCCGCCAGCAGCAAGGTCAGCAGCGCCAGCGGCAGGCTGGCCAGCAACACCCAGCGCCAGGACAGCGCATCCACCAGCACGCCGCCCAATGCCGGCGACAACGCCGGCACGATCAAGGCCACGCCCATGATCCAGGCGGTGAGCCGCGCGCGCTGCGCCGGCGGGTAGTGCCGGTAGACCATGGCCTGGCCGATGGGGATCAGCAGGCCGCCGCCCAGGCCCTGCAAGGCGCGCCAGGCGATCAGCGTTTCAATGGATGGAGCCGTGCCCGCCAGCGCGGCGCCGGCGAGAAACAGCGCCAGCGATCCCAGCAGCACCCGCCGCTCGCCGTAAGCGCCGGCCAGCCAGACGCTGAGCGGAATCACCAGGGTCAGCCCCAGCATATAGGCGTTGCCCACCCAGGCCAGTTGCGTCAGCGAGGCGCCCAGGTCGTGGCCGATGTCGGGATAGGCGACGCTGACGATGAACATATTGATCAGGTCCAGCGCAAAGCCCAACAGGTACACCAGGGGCAGTTTCAAACGGAGCGGCATCGGCGCTCTCCACGGTAAAGCGGCCGAGTATAGTCAGCGCCTGACGATGGAAAAACCACGCAGCCACGACTAAACTGTCAAACCATTTTTGACAATGACGGGCAATGCCATGGTCAGTCTGGATCGCTTTGAAACCTTCAAGGCCGTGGTGGATGCCGGCTCCTTCACCGCCGCCGCCGCCGCGCTGGGCCAAACCCGCGCCGTGGTCAGCTTCAATATCAAGCGCCTGGAGCAGGAAATCGGCGTCGCGCTGTTGATCCGCAATACCCGCAGCCTGGCGCTGACCGACGCCGGCGCGCGTTTCTACCAGCGCTGCGCCGACATGCTGGAACAGGCGCGGCTGGCGATAGACGACGCCCGCGCCGAACATGGGGAATTAAGCGGCGCGCTACGCGTGACCGCCACGCTGGAATACGGCCTGGCCAGGATTGCGCCGGCAATCGAGATCTTCGCCCAACGCCACCCGGCGCTGCGGCTGCAGTTGTCCACCTCCTCGCTGCACGCCGATCTGATCGCAGAGCGCTTCGACGTCGCCATTCGCCTGGGCCGCCTGCCGGAAACCGATCTGCACGCGGTGCCGCTGGCCCAGTTCGATATTTTCCCGGTGGCGGCGCCGGCCCTGCTGGCGCAGCGGCCGGACGGAGACGTCCGCGACCTGGCCGCGCTGAGCCGGCTGCCCTGGCTGGGACATAGCCGGCTCAAGCACGCCCAGCCCTGGCTGGTGGACACGCCGGACGGCGGCCAAGAAGCCTGGCGCCAGCATGGCCAGCCGCGACTGAGCTCGGACAGCGCATCCATCCTGCGCGCCTACGCGCTGGCCGGTCTCGGCGTCGCCCTGCTGCCGGATTGGCTGGTCAAGGCCGATCTGCGGTCCGGCCGGCTTTGCCGATTGCTGCCTGATCACGGCTTCCCGCAGCAGGGCATCCACGCGCTTTACCCGCGCACCCGCCATGTGCCGGCCAAGGTGCGCGCCTTCATCGATTTTTTGCGCGAGCGCGAGACGGAGAACTAGGCCGCCCTCAACGCATTTCGTCGCGACCCAATGACATAAAGTAGGCAAGGCGACGGCCATCATGCAGAATGCCAGCTTCACTCAAGAAGAAAACACTCATGTCCTATTTGCGCGCCATGCCGCTCTTGTCCGTCCTCTTGCTGCTACCCCAACTTTGCTTGGCCGATATGGGTAGCATGGGCGCCTTCATGGTCAATCTGGCGCTGTTCGGCATCGTATTCTGGCTGGCGCTGACTTGCTTGGTGTTCTGGAAGCTGCGCCGGCGCACGGCCGGAGCCCAGTTCGGCTTCACTCTATTGTTTCTGCTGCTTCCCCTTTTGTGGGTGGTGAGCATGGGGCGCTGATCCGCCTGCTACGGGCAAAGAAAGGACGGCGCCGCAAAGCGCCGTCCTAGCCTATCGTTTCACTCCCGGCCACAAGCCGTTCAGAAGCCCACCGCCAGCAACAGCCCCGCCGCCGCCAGCGTACCCAGCGCCGCCACCCCATAGGTGCAGGCCTTGGCCAGCGGCCCGCCGTGGATGCCGACATCGTGCAGGCTGTGGTAGATGCGGTGCGCCGCGTGCCACAGCAGCAGGGCGATCAGGCCGAACAGCAGCGCCTTGCCGATCAGGCTTTGCGCCAGCGCCTGCAGCGTGGCGTAATCGGCGGCGCCGTCCGGCAGCCAGCCCAGCGGCGCGGCGATGCCGGTGATGAACACCAGCATCGGCCCGAACAGGGCGGCCAGCATGCCGCCGGCGCCGAACAAGCCCCAGAAAATGGGCGCGTGAGAACGTTTCAATCCCGGTTTCATGCCGTCATCCCCCATACCAGCATCAAGAGCGCGGCGCTGCACACCACGGCGGCGGCCAGGCCGCCGGCGGTGATGGCCAGGGCGGACACTCGCCGTCCGGCCAGGGTCAGCGGCGGCAGCGTGCGCGGCATGATCTTGAACCAGGTGTAGCTGTGGTAGGCGATCATCGCCAGCGCCGCCGCGTGCAGCAGCAAGGCCGGCGCGCTTTGCAGCGCGGAGATGTAGCCGCTCCAGGCCGCCTCGCCCTGGCTCAACCGCCACAGCCCGCACAGCAGGGTCAGCGCGTAGCCGGCGACGAACAGCGCCGTGCCTTCGTGGATCATGTACTCGATGAAGTAAGGATTCTTGCGCCACCAGCCTTCCATTGGCCGGACATACGGTTTGCGCTTGCTCATTTGCACTTCCCCTTGGGCCGGGCGAAGCGCAGGAAGTAATCCCTGGCCACCGCCGTCTTGTTGAGGTTGACCGCATTGGCCGGGTCCACCATCTTGGGGCAGACCTCGGAGCAATAACCCACCGCGGTGCAGTTGAACACGCCTTCCTGCGCGGCCAGCAGTTCCATCCGTTCTTCGGCCGCGCCGTCGCGGCTGTCCATGTTGTAGCGGTGCAGCAGCGCGATGGCGCCCGGCCCCAGGAACTTGTCGTCCAAGCCGTACTGCGGGCAGGCGGCATAGCACAGCAGGCAGTTGATGCAGCTGCTGAACTGGGCGTACCAGTCCATCTGCGCCGGGGTTTGCAGGTATTCGCCGTCGGACAGCGGCTTGTCTTCCTTGGGCACGATATAGGGCTGGATGCTTTCCAGCTTGGCGATGAAGTCGTCCAGCACCACCACCAGATCGCGTTCTATCGGGAAGTGGTTCAGCGCCTCGATGCGCACCACGCCGGGGTAGTCGCGCAGAAAGGTCTTGCAGGCCAGCTTGGGCACGCCGTCCACCATCATGCCGCAGCTGCCGCAAATCGCCTGGCGACAGGACCAGCGGAAGGCCAGGCCGCCATCCAGGTAGTCGCGAATGTATTGCAGCGCCTGCAGCACCGACATGTCGTCGCGGTACGGCACTTCAAAGTGTTGCAGCCACGGCTCGCTGTCCTGCTCCGGCCGGTAGCGCATCACCGCTATGGTCTTGGTCTGTTCCGTCATAGTCTGTTCGCTCATGCCTTGCCCTCCTTGGCCGCGGCTTCCGCCGCCAGGCCGGCGGCGCCGTAGGCGCGCACCGCCGGCTGCGATTTGGTGATCTTCACCGCGCCGTAGTCTATGCGCGGCGCGTCCGCGCCCTGGTAGACGGCGAGGCTGTGCTTGAGGAAGTTGACGTCGTCGCGCTGCTCGCAGCCGTCCAGCCGCTGGTGGGCGCCGCGCGATTCGCGACGTTGCAGCGCGGAATGCGCCATCGCCTCGGCCACGTCCAGCTGGTAGCCCAGTTCGATGGCCAGCAGCCAGTCGCTGTTCCAGACGCTGGATTTGTCTTCCACGTGCACATTGCGGAAGCGCTGCTTCAGCTCCGCCAGCTTGTCGCAGGTAGCGCGCATCGAGGCTTCCAAGCGGTAGATGCCGCAGCCGGCTTCCATGGTTTCCGCCATTTCGCGACGCAGTTCGGCGATGCGTTCACCGCCTTCGCGCGCGCGCAGCGCGTGCAGGCGCGCCTCGGCGGCCTCGGCCTGCTGTTTCAAGGCCTCGCGCCGCGCCGGACGGCGCGATCGCGCGCAGCGGGCGGCTTCTTCGCCGGCCACCTTGCCGAACACCGACAGTTCCGCCAGCGAGTTGGAGCCCAGGCGGTTGGCGCCGTGGATGCCGACGCTGGAGCATTCGCCGGCGGCGAACAGGCCGGGCATGGGCGCGGCGCAGCGGCCGTCCACCAGGATGCCGCCCATGGTGTAGTGCACCGCCGGCCGCACCGGAATCGGCGCCTTGGCCGGATCTATGCCCAGAAATTCCTCGGCCAGCTCGCAGATTTGCGGCAGCCGTTCGCGCAACTTGGCATGGCCCAGGTGGCGCAGGTCCAGATACACGGCGGAGCCCCACGGGCCTTCCACGGTGCGGCCCTGTTGCTGTTCGTACCAGAAGGCCTGGCTCAGGCGGTCGCGCGGGCCCAGTTCCATGAATTTATTGCGCGGCTTGTCCTCGGCCGGCCCCAGGCCGTAGTCCTGCAGATAGCGGTAGCCGTCCTTGTTGACCAACAGGCCGCCTTCGCCGCGGCAGGCCTCGGTGAACAACAGGCCGGTGCCGGGCATGCAAGTGGGGTGGTATTGCACGAATTCCATATCGCGCAGCGGCACGCCGTGGCGGTAGGCCAGCGCCATGCCGTCGCCGGTGACGATGCCGCCGTTGGTGTTCTCGCGGAACACCCGGCCGGCGCCGCCGGTGGCCATCACCACCGCGCCGGCCTCGATCAGCAGGCTGTCGCCGCTGGCGATGTCTATCGCCAGCACGCCGCGCGCCTCGCCGTCTTCCACGATCAGGTCGGCGCAGAAGTATTCGTCGAAGCGGTGGATGGACGGGAAGCGGATCGAGGTCTGAAACAGGGTGTGCAGCATGTGGAAGCCGGTCTTGTCGGCGGCGAACCAGGTGCGCTCTATCTTCATGCCGCCAAAGGCGCGCACATTGACACTGCCGTCCTCCTTGCGGCTCCACGGGCAGCCCCAGTGTTCCAGCTGCACCATTTCCTCCGGGCACTGGCTAACGAAGTATTCCACCACGTCCTGCTCGCACAACCAGTCGCCGCCGGACACGGTGTCGTTGAAATGGGCGTCGAAGCTATCGTGAGCCTGTTTGACCCCGGCGGAGCCGCCCTCGGCCGCCACGGTGTGGCTGCGCATCGGGTAGACCTTGGACACCAGCGCGATGCGCAAGGCCGGGTCCGCCTGGGCGGCGGCGATGGCGGCGCGCAAGCCCGCCCCCCCCGCTCCCACGATCACGATGTCTGCTTGGTAAGTTTCCACAAGCTTTCCTCACTTAGAAGTACAAATGCGTCAATCCGTACGCCGCCAGCGTGGACACTCCCACCCCTATCAGCCCCGGCATCATGAAGCTGTGGTTGAGCAGGTATTTGCCGATGCGGGTGGTGCCGCTGCGGTCCATATTGATGGCCGCCAGGTCGCTGGGATAAAAGGCGAAGAAGAAATAGGCGTAGCAGGAGGGCATGATGGCCAGCAGCTGATGCGGGCTCAGGCCCAGCGCCAGGCCGAAGGGCACCATGATGGTGAGCGTGGCGGCCTGGCTCTTGACGAAGGCGGATACGGCGAACATCGCCAGCGCGAAGGTCCACGGCGCGTAGGCCACCATGGCCTTGATATTGGCCACCAGCAGCGGCTCGTTGGCCTTGACGAAGGTGTCGCTCATCCAGGCGATGCCGAAGATGGACACCACGGCGATCATGCCGGCGGTGAACACCTCGGAACGGGCGATCACCGCCGCCTTGGCATTGGAACGGAACAGGATGAAGGCGCCGAAGGCCAGCATCACGAACTGCACCACCGTGGTCATCGGCACCGGCTTACCCTGGCTGACCGGCAGCCATTGCGGAAACAAGGCCAGCAGCACGATGACGAGGATGCCGGAGAAGAACAGCGCCACCGATTGCCGCGCCGCCGCCGGCAGGGTCTTGTCCAGGGTGGTGACGGATTTTTCCACCGAGGCGCGGAAGTCCGGGTCTTGCATCCGGGCCAGGAATTCCGGATCGCGGTCCAGCTCCACGCCGCGGCGCAGGCTCCAGCAGGCGGCGGCCAGCACGCCCAGCAGGCCGGACGGCGCGGTCACCATCAGGATTTGCCACAGGGTCAGCGGCTGACCGCTGTGGGCGGTCATCGCCAGCAGCGAGGTCACCGCCGCCGCCGCCGGGCTGGCGGTGATGCCCATCTGCGAGGCCACGCTGGCCATGGCCATAGGCCGTTCCGGGCGGATGCGGGTTTTCAGCGACACGTCGGCGATCACCGGCAGCAGCGAATACACCGCATGACCGGTGCCCACGCACATGGTGAGCAGGAAGGTGGACAGCGGCGCCAGGAAGGTGATTTGCTGCGGATGGCGGCGCATCAGCCGCTCCGCCTGCTGCACCAGGAAGTCCAGGCCGCCAGCCACTTGCAGCGTGGCCGAGGCGGTGACCACCGCCAGGATGATCAGCATCACGGTGATGGGCGGCTCCGCCGGCGCCACGCGGAACACGAAGCACAGCACCGCCACGCCCAGCCCGCCTATCATGCCCAGGGCCACGCCGCCGCGGCGTATGCCCATCAGTATCGCCGTCAGCAGCAGCGCGAATTGTATCCAGAAAACCCACATGATCTTGTCCCTATTAGCCATTGTTTTCCGCTGTTATAGGGGATTAACAGCATCTGCTAATAGACCTTGATCAAGTCTGGATCACAACGATTTCAAAACAGACCATTGGCATTGAAAAGCGGCTGTTTTCAAGCCCTCCAGCCTGCTCCACTGACCTTAATAATGGCTAACCATGATATTCCGTATGGCTATAACTGGGCAGCATGCGGCTTGCGCATGCCGAATTGACGCCAACACCAGGGCAGAGGCCAGCGGCCTCCCCGCCCAGTTGAAGACCCCGTTTGGAGATCTCGTGATGAAACGCCATGAATTGTCCCTGCTCGCCGGCCTGCTGCTGACAGGCTACGCCGCCGCGCAGCCGGTGCCGCTGCCCAATCCCGGCATCCCCGGCTACCAGTTCCCGGAACCGGAGTCCACGCTGATGCAGTGGATCAATCAGCCCAGCGCCGCCCATGCCCGCAATATCCACCGCCACGGCTGGGGCTTGTGGGCCGCGCTGACCACGCCCAGCGGCCAGACCGAGTACGGGCTCGCCAACGCGCCGGTCTACCTGACCTGGCTGACGCCGGACGAGGTGGCCGCCCTGCCCGCGGACGCGGCGGCCAACGCGACATCGGCCGTGGCGGCGGCTCCGCGCCAGATGCGGCTGCGCGTGCCGCGCCAGTTCATGCGCATTCCAGGCTTCATGGAGAAGTTACAGGCGCGGCTGGCGGCGCTGAGCCAAAGCCAGGACCAATCCGCCCGCGGCGTGCGCGACACCTCCTCGTTTGAAATGGTGGGCTACGATCCGAGCGCCGCCGCCTTCGCCAGCAAGAACCAGCTGTTTTCCAAGACGGCGCTGACCAAGCTCTACCAGGCCGGCAACGCGTCGATTCCGGCCTTCCCAAGCACCGCCGTCACCGTCAAGCCGGTATACAAGCTGGTCAGCAAGGCCAATATGATTCCGGGCACCTCCTTGTATGTGATGCCGGCCTGGCCCGGCACGCCCAAGCCGACGCCGGCGATGCAAGGCGGCGGCTTTCCGGAGGAGGCCTGGCCCGGCTGCGTCTACATCGACGCCAAGAACCCAGGCCGCTCCGCGGCTCAGAGCGTGGATGCTTCCTGTAGCAGCCCCAGCGCCGCCAATACCTTCGGCCTGGGCGACTTCATCCGCATCCCGATCACCGCCGCCAACGCCGCCCTGTTTTCCAGCCTGGCGCAAAACCAGTTGAAACAGCCGGTGGAGCCCGGCGACACCCTGATCCTGATAGCGATGCACGTCACCTCGCGCGAGATGACGGAATGGACCTGGCAAACCTTCTTCTGGACGCCGGCCCCGGCCAAGCCGCCGCTGCCCAGCTCCGTCGCCGTGGCCCAGGCGCGTCCGGCGCAACTGCCCTGGCCGGCGGCGCATTACGCGATGTCCATCGGCTACCAGATGGTGGCGCCCAACCAGCCGGTGAACGGCGGCAAGAGCGTCGGCTCGCCGGTCACGGTGTACAACCCCTATCTGGAGGCCGGCTTCGACAGCAGCGTCTTCCAGCCCCCGCCGCCGCTGAACGTGGGCATTTACAACCCCAAGACCAAGGCCACTTTCAGGGGCACCCTGGGCATACAGAGCAATTGCATGACCTGCCACTCCGGCGCCTCGGTGAAGATGGACAGCGCGGTCAAGCGGATAGGCTACGCCACCAATTTCTACATCCCGCGCAATGCGCCCATGTTCAAGGGCAATCTGCAAACCGACTTCCTGTGGTCCATCGCGGACGGCGTGGAATAAGCGGCATGGCCTGAAAGACGAACGCCCATCCTCCTGGCGGGGGATGGGCGCAGGCCGCGGCTTCGAGCCAGTTTTTAAGGCGTTTTCTGCGCCTGCACCGCGGAAAAATGGCTGACCACCTCGCTCAGCTGGGCGGTGCTGCTGCGGATCTGGTCGATGGAGGTGCTGGCCACGCCGGCGTGCTCCTCGCCCATCCTCGCCTTGATCTGCATTTCATGGATGCTCTCGCTGGCGGAGGAGGTGCCGTTGCGGATGTCGTCTATCATGCCGGCCACTTCCTTGGTGGACGCATTGGTGCGCTCCGCCAGCTTGCGCACTTCGTCGGCCACCACCGCGAAGCCGCGGCCCTGCTCGCCGGCGCGCGCCGCTTCTATCGCCGCGTTCAGCGCCAACAGATTGGTCTGGTCGGCAATCTCGTGAATGGTGTTGACGATGGAGGTGATGCGCAGGGTCTTGGCGTCCAGGTCCTCGATGATCTTGACCGAGCGCTCGGCGCTGTCGGCGATCAGGCTCATCTCGCCTATGGTGTCCTTGATCACCGCCAGGCCGTCCGACGAGGCCGCGTCGGAGGCGGCGGACAAGCGGTGCGCTTCTTTGACCAGGCCCAGATCGCGCTGCGCCGCTTCTTCTTCCTCGGTGATGTCCAGCGCGAACTTGATCACCTTGTAGACCTCGCCCTCGTCATTGACGATGGGGTTGTAGCTGGCCTCCAGCCAGATGGGCCTGCCCTGCTTGTCGCGGCGCTCGAACTTGCCGGCGATGAAGATGCCCTGGTTCAAACGCTGCCACAGTTCGGCATAAGCCGGGCTGTTGACGAATTCCGGCGCGCAGAAGATGCGATGGTGCTGGCCGATGATTTCCTGCTCGCCATAGCCCACCGTGTTCAGGAAATTGCTGTTGGCGCGCAGCACGATGCCGTCGATGGAGAACTCGATCACCGCCATGGAACGGCTGACCGCCTTCATGGTGTTGCGCGCTTCCAGTTCGGTCTGCACCGACTTGGTCACGTCCAAGGCGAACTTGACCACCGCCACCACTTGGCCGGTTTCGTCGCGCACCGGGTTGTAGCTGGCTTCCAGCCACACGATGTCCCCATTCTTGGTCACCCGCTTGAAGCGGTCGCTGACGAAATGCCCCTGTTTCAAGCGGCTCCAGAAATTGGCGTACTCGGCGCTGCTCACATAGTCCGCCGGGCAAAACAGGCGGTGATGCTGGCCAACCACTTCATTGGCGCGATAGCCCATCGCCTGCTCGAAGTTGGCATTGACCGAGCGGACCACGCCGTCCGGCGAAAACTCGATCACCGCCATCGAGCGGTCTATCGCCTGCAGCACGCCCTGCTGCTTATGTAGTTCCGCCACCGTATCCTGCAATTTACGTTTCAACGCCATATTGAACATGCAGCAACCTTTCCACTCGTGTCATCCACTTGCCATCGGCGCGCCCGCCCCCTAATTATTTATGGAGGCCGTCATACCCATGTCAAACCGTAGAAATACCTAGCGCGCGCAAGCAGATACATTCACAACCCGCGCGGGCATGGCCCGAAAAAAGACAAGGCCGCCTTGCGGCGGCCAGTGGCGAGCGGCTTCGAGCTCCTGGTCTGGTTCAGGATTGCTTGGCATCCGGCGCAGGATCGCTGGCCAAGCGCGAGAACATCAGGAAATCGCCCGGCTTGTCTCCAAGCTGGCGGTAAGCGCGCAGCAGGCCTTCTTGTTGAAAGCCGCAGGCGCGCAGCACCTGTTGCGCACGCGGATTACCGTCCCATGCCACCGCTTGCAGCCGGAACAGACCGCAGGTGCTCAAGGCCCAGCCGGCCACGGCCCGGCACGCTGCCGCGGCCAAGCCGCGCCCGCGGTAGGCCGGCGCCAGATCAAAGTCCAGCTCCGCGCTGCGATTGCGCTGTGAAACCGCCCCCAGGCCTATGGTGCCGGCCAGGCGGCCAAGTTCATCATCGACGATGGCCAGGCGCAGCGGCGCGTCGGGCGCCTCGGAACGACATGCCTGTATCATCGGCGCCAGGTCTGCCGCCGAGCACACTTGCCAGCCCTGATATGCCATCATCTCGGGCGAACGCAGATATTCGTACCAGTCCGGGATGTCCAATACTTCGATTGGCCGCAGGCTAAAACCCTGCTGCCCAAAAAACGGCGGGTTTATCACATTCATCACGAGTACCAGAATCAGGCTGCCGGCTGTGAGTGCCGCGCAGAGTGTCAACGGGTGGAGTCTGTACTCATTCTAGAAGAAAGTCCGTCAATAAAAAGCGAATAAGCGACGCCGCGACGCGGCCGTTGCGGCCTGCGTTCACCGTCATCGCCTTTCAACGCCAACACCCTGCCAAACACGCCTCCATCGTCAAACCATGTGCTTTCCTCGCTCCGAATATCGCCAGCGCAAACCCCGGACAGCGCCGACAGTTGCGATATAGCGCGGCAGCTTACATTCAGCAAAACCGGAAAATACTTAGCAGCCATTCAAAATCCGGGGCTCGTCGATTATCTCCCACGTCAACGCGGGCATTTTTGGCGGGCCATTTTTATGCACCCTCGATATTGCTATTAAGTAGTTGGCCTTTTTGAAATCCATATCTAAAAATGAATCAGTGACTGGCCGCATCCGCCTTGGGCGCGAGCGCAGTGAGGAAGCCATGCCGACGACCAAAAAACCCGCCGCCGTAAGCGGAAGCGCCGCAGGCAAACACCAGCGCCGTCTCCGCGATTTGCTGAAACGCTACGATGCCGCTTTCGCCGCCGGCGCGTCGCTGGACAGCCTGCTGCGGCAACTGGAACAGCTGCGCGAATACGCATTGCGCCACGCCATCGACGAGACGCAAATGCTGTCCGCGCTGTCCGCGCGGCCGGAACCGCCGCTGGATTCGGCGGCCGGGCGGCAGGCGCGGCAGTGGCTGACCGACATGACCCGCGGCCTGGGCACGCAGTTGAGCCAGGCCTCCGCTCCGCCGCAAGCGCAGGCGATGCTGGAGCAGTTGGAAGACGCGGTGCTGCTGCTGGACCACGCCAGCCAGCAAGTCTTGTACGTGAACGCCTCGCTGATGGAACTGCTGGGCGGCGGCAGCGCGCCGCCCTGCCCGCTGCCGCTGGCGGCGCTGGCCCCGGACAGCGGGTTGACCGAGGCGCTGCGGCCGCTGCTGACGCTGCCCGCCGACAAGCCCAGCCAAATCTCCGCCACCCCGCTGCGCCGTCCGTCCGGCGACGCCGGCCATATCGACATCCGCTCACGGCCGCTGCGCATCGACGCGCGGAACTGCCTGCTGCTGACCCTGCGCGACGCCACCGACCGGCTGGCCTCGGAACGGATGCTGACCCGCCATCTGGACATCCTGGCGCAGCTGGCCGGCCTGTCCACCGAATTGGCCAGCCAGCCGGCGGAAACATTGTGGTCGCGCATGAGCGCCCTGCTGGAACGAGTGGGACGCTTCCTGGACGCGGATCGCTGCCTGCTGGCCCTGGTCGACGCCGATGGCCGGCAGTTGAATATTGTCCGCGAATGGCGGCGCGACGCGCAGCCCGCCGGCCCTCCCGCCGCCATCGCCCGCACCCGGCTGTGCTGGCTGGAACAGCAGTTGGGACAGCAGCGCACCCTGTTGCTGAACGACGGCGCCGAGTCCCCGGAAGCCGCCGACGCGCTGGAGCGATTACTGGGCGTCGACGGCCACAGCGCGCTATTGGCCACGCTACGGCCGCGGCAATGCTGGCGCGGCGTGCTGGCGGTCAGCGCGCCGGCGCCGCACAGCTGGCTATGGATAGAGCAGCATATGCTGCAGTCGGTGGCGGACATGCTGTCCAACTTCCTGGAGCGCAGCCAATTCCACGACGACGCCCAACGTCGTCAACGCGAGGCCTTGGCCCTGGCGCGGATTGGCTATTGGGAATGGCGGCGCGGTGACGCCGCGCCGCACTGGTCGGCGGAACTGTACCAGCTGTGCCAGCGTGAACCGGCGCAATTCCAACCCGTGGCCGCGCAGTTGCCTGCGCTGCTGCCGCCCACGGACTGGCCGCTGCTGCGTCGGGCCCTGCGTCAGGCGCTGCGCCTCCGCGCGGCCGCGCAACTGGATCACCGCCTGCTGCTGCCCGACGGCCGCGAGCGCTTCGTCCGCCATCACATCGCGCAGGAACGGGACGCCGGCGGCCGCCTGCTCCGGCTGAGCGGCACGCTGCAGGACATCAATGAATTCAAACGGCGCGAGCAAGCGTTGCAACAGGCCGCCGTCGTCTACGAACACACGCTGGAAGGCGTGGTGATCGCCGATGCCGACAAACGCATTCTCGACGTCAACCAGGCCTTCTGCGCCATTACCGGCTACCCGCGCGCCGAGCTGCTGGGCCAGATGCCCCGTCTGCTGCATTCCGGCCATCACGATGCCGGCTTCTACCGCCAGCTGTGGCAGAGCGTGGAAGAAAGCGGCCGCTGGCAAGGCGAAATCTGGAACCGCCACAAAGATGGCAGCGCGGCGCCGGCCTGGCTCACCGTCACCGTGGTGCGCGACGAGAACGGCGCGGTGCGCAACTACGTCGGCGTGTTCTCCGACATCGCCCAAATCAAGAAATCGGCCGCCGAGATGGCTCAGCTGGCGCATTACGACTCCTTGACCACCCTGCCCAACAGGCTGCTGTTCCTGTCGCGGCTGGAACACGCGATCGAAACCGCCAAGCGCGAGCGCCGCCGCGTGGCGGTGCTGTTCATCGACCTGGATAATTTCAAGCAGATCAACGACACCCAAGGCCACGGCGCCGGCGACCACTTGCTGGTGGAAGTGGCCGCCCGGCTCAAGGACTGCCTGCGCGCCAACGACACCGTGGCGCGCATCGGCGGCGACGAATTCCTGATCCTGCTGGAGAACCAGAAGGCCGACAATCCCGTCATCGATATCGCCAACAAGATCGTCAAGGCCTGCGCCCGGCCGTTCCAGCTAGAGGGCCAACCGGTGACGGTGGGTTGCAGCGTGGGCATCAGCATCTACCCGCGCGACGGCCAGGATGCCGAAAGCCTGATGCGCAACGCCGACGCCGCCATGTACCAGGCCAAGAACGAGGGCAAGGGCGCCTTCCGCTTTTACACCGAAGAGCTGACCCAGCGCGCGCGGCTGCGCGTGGAGCAGGAACAGGAGCTGCGCCTGGCGCTGGAGCGGCGCGAGCTGTTCCTGGTGTTCCAGCCCAAATACCGCCTGCAAGATGGCGTGCTCACCGGCGCCGAAGCGCTGCTGCGCTGGCAGCACCCGACGCAAGGCCTGATCGGGCCGGACGCCTTCATCCCGCTGGCGGAGGAAACCGGCCTGATCATTCCCATAGGCAGTTGGCTGATCCGCCACGCCTGCGGCGTTCTGCGCCGCTGGCTGGACGCCGGCCTGTCCCCCGGCGTGCTCAGCCTCAATATCGCCGGCGCGCAGATCCAGCGCGCGCCCATTCTGCAAACCCTGAAGCAGGCGCTGCGCGACTGCCGCATCCCGGCGCGGCAGATCGAACTGGAAATCACCGAGCGCTTCGTGATGAGCAATCCGGACGCTCATCTGAAAGTGCTGCGCGAGCTGCGCCAGCTGGGCGTCAGCCTGTCGATAGACGACTTCGGCACCGGCTACTCCTCGCTCAGTTATCTGCGGCAATTGCCGGTGCAAACGCTGAAGATAGACCAATCGCTGGTGCAGGGCCTGCCCGACCGCGAACACGAAACCAGCATCAGCCTGGCCATCATCTCGCTGGCCAAGACCTTGCGGCTGGATCTGGTGGCCGAGGGCGTGGAAACCGAGGCCCAGCGCCGCTTCCTGCTGGACGCCGGCTGCGAGCACGGCCAGGGCTATCTTTATGCCAGGCCGATGCCGGAGGACAAACTGGCCGAATTGATGCGTAGCAGCCGCGCCAGCGCCGCCGACAGCTGAGTTTCCGCCGCGAAAAACCCGCTTGCCGATGAGATTTTCGACACAGCGGCCAGCCTGGCCGGCCAATCCATCTCCCTGATTTTTTTGTGAAAACCGCCACGCCATGCTGGCTTATGAGCGCCCTGGCCGAGATATTCTTGTATTTTTCTGACAAATCAGTGCGTTAGATATATAATACCGTTCGCCTCAGATTTTCTGATCGTTCCGGCAGCTGCCTGCTGGACGCTCCGCCTTGCCTGAGGGCTGCCTGTGAAGCCAGCCCCTCCCTAGCTTGGTTACCGAATAGACGCGCCAATAGCTCCTGCTCGCGGCAGTCCATGTGACTGTCGCTGTGGCTGTTGGCCTACCGCATTAGAAAGGAATCGTAATGTCCAAAGAAGACATGATCGAACTGGAAGGTGTTGTCATTGAAATGTTGCCCGAGTCCCGCTTCCGCGTGCGCCTGGACAACAACGTCGAAATCCTGGCCTATGGCTCGGGCAAGATGAAGATGCACCGTATTCGCGTACTGGTAGGCGACCGCGTCACTGTAGAGATGTCGCCCTACGACTTGACCAAGGGCCGCATCAATTTCCGTCATCCGACGGCGCCGGCCGGCGGCGGCACGCCTCGCCCCCATCACAACCGACGCCGTTGATCTGCCGGCATGGCCCGCTATCGCGGTCATGCCCAGGAGCAACACTTGCGAGTCAATGAACTCAAACCTGGCGATTACATCGCCGAGCAGCACGATAGCGCCGCAATTACCTTTACCGTAATTGCGGTCAGCGCGGTGGGACGACACTGCCACGTTACTTTCTCGTCCGAGCTGGGCCTGGATTCCGCCAGTTACCCGCACGACGCCTGGATCAACGCCAACCGTCCCTGAAGCCTCTCGTCCAGCAGTTCCGGACCCTTAAAGCCGCACCCGCCCGGGATCTCACCCCGGCGCCTAGCGCGGCCTCTCCCCAGTACTGCCCGACCCCGACCCCGACCTTGCCGTGCCCGGCATTGGCGCGCCGTCGCTTCGCGGCGAAAAAGTCATTTGACATATCAAAAATTGGTTCCATAGTGGTATCTATGCCGCGCGTTGCGCGTGGCAGAAAACCACGTAAGGGAGCCTCGAAAAACCATCGCGAGCCGTTCGAGAGCTAGACGCGTCCATCAGGACCGAGATAGCGCACACGCTATAGCGAGGAAACCCGTGGCCAAGCGAGGCTGTCGGACCGCGCGGCGGGTTTATCGAGGCCCCTATAAATGGCTGCCATGATTGCGCGCGGCTTATATCCCGCAGGCAGCCTGACAACAGGAGCCAACATGCACAAACCCCTTTCCGCCCTGCTGCTGGGCCTGGCCTGCCAGGCCGTCCTGGCCGCGCCCTGGAATGCCGCTACCGTCTATCAAGCCGGACAGAAGGTCCAATGGCAAGGCCAGGACTGGCAAGCCAAATGGCGTACCCGCGCCGAGACGCCGGCCGCCAATCCCAGGGGCAGCTGGACACCGGCCGCGGCCAAGGCCGCCGCGCAGACCGCCACCGCCCAGGCACAGCCGCCCACGCTGCAACAGGCACTGCAATACGAGGCCAGTCTGACCGACACCCCCTTCTTCCGCAGCGTCAAGGCCTCGATCCGCACCCTGCCCAACGCCCAAGTGGAACAGGTGGCGCCCGGCCGCGCCGCCAACCCGCTGAACGTGCGTCGGGTGGAACGCCTGCTGCCGGCGGCCAAATGGGAGTATTACTTCTCGCGCCGCGACGCCAGCTACAGCTACCAGCGTTTCCTGCAAGCCATCGCCAAGTTTCCTGCCATCTGCGACGACTACGGCGACGGCCGCGACGGCGACGCCATCTGCCGCCACAGCCTGGCCACCATGTTCGCCCACTTCGCCCAGGAAACCGGCGATCACAACCGCAGCGACACGGTGCCGGAATGGCGGCAGGGCCTGAAATACCTGCGCGAGATGGGCTGCGCCGAAACCGGCCCCGGCTGCGGCTACAACACCGAGTGCGCCGATCCGGTATTCAACAAGGTATGGACCTGCGGCAAGAACGCCGACGGCAGCTGGAAAAAATACTTCGGCCGCGGCGCCAAGCAGCTGTCCTACAACTACAACTACGGCCCCTTCTCCCAGGCCATGCACGACGGCGACCAATCGGTGCTGCTGCAGAACCCGGACCTGGTGGCCTCCACCTGGCTGAATCTGACCTCGGCCACCTTCTTCTTCGTCTACCCGCAGCCGCCCAAACCGTCGATGCTGCACGTGCTGGACGGCACCTGGGTGCCCAATGCCGCGGACAAGGCGGCCGGCGCCGGCAACAACTTCGCCACCACCATCCAGATCATCAACGCGGAATGCGGCGGCGGCACCGAGCGCCAGGCGGCGCAGAACCGCATCGACTACTACCGCCAGTTCGCCAACGATCTGGGCTGGGACTACGGCAACGAGCAATTGTCCTGCGCCAATATGCAGCGCTTCAGCGCCGCCAGCTCCGCCGCTTACAATATTTACTGGGAGCAGGACTGGAAATGGGGCAATGACTACAAGTGTCAGTTGGTGAGCTATCAGACCCCGTACAGCGCGCTGCAAGCCGGCAACTACCAGCGCTGCGTCGAGGACAACTGGAAGATCAAGCTGAAATGAAATTGGCCGGCCCCGCGTGAGCGGGGCCGGCCTCGCCAACGACTCTTGTTCACCCGTGCGTCACCTCCCCGTCCATTGGCCTTGTCTCCGCTCAACGATAAGCCATCGCGGCTAAACACCGCGTCAATCCGGCGACGTCCTCGCTAAAAATCGCATCAAGATTTCCCTTGGGCACGGCGCTTGCTTCAGCGAATCCATCCCTTTCCATCGGCATTGCAATGTCCGCCCCTCCGCCGCTGCGCCTGCTGCTGGTCAACGACCACGCCAAAACCATCGCCTCGCTGCGCCAGGCGCTGGCGCGCGCCGGCTACGCCGTCATCGCCGAAGTGGATAGCGCCGCGGCGCTGCTGCAGGCGGTGGAGCGGCTGCGACCGGACGTGGTGATCGTGGACACCGAATCGCCGTCGCGCGACACCCTGGAACAACTGGCGCTGCTGGGCGAGATCGCGCCGCACCCGGTGGTGATGTTCGCCGATCAGGGCGATCTGCCCACCATAGAAGCCGCGGTCCACGCCGGCGTGGCGGCCTATGTGGTGGATCAGGCCGACGCGGCGCGGCTGGCGCCCATCATCGACCTGGCCCGCGCCCGCTTCGCCGAGGACGCCCGGCTGCGACAGCGGCTGGCGGCGGCGGAACAGCAACTGGCCGAGCGCAAGCTGATCGAGCGCGCCAAGGGCATTCTGATGGACAAGCGCCGGCTCAGCGAAAACGACGCCTACCAGGCGCTGCGCCGCCAGGCGATGCGCGAGGGCCTGCGCATCGCCGACCTCGCCCGGCAACTGATCCAGGCCGCCGAACTGCTAGGTTGAACCGCAAGGAAACCCTCATGACCATTCCGCACCGCCTGCGCCTGGGCTATCTGCCGCTGACCGACAGCGCGCCGCTGATCGTCGCGCGCCAGCTTGGGCTGGACCGCCGCCACGGCCTGGAACTGGAATTGCTGCGCCAGCCTTCGTGGAGCGCGGTGCGCGACAAGCTGCTGGACGGCCGCCTGCACGCCGCCGCGGCGCTTTACGGCCTGGCCTACGGCATGCAGCTGGGTCTGGCCGGCCCGCAAGCGGACATGGCGCTGCTGATGACGCTGAACCAGAACGGCCAGGCCATCACCCTCAGCCATCCGCTGGCCGACGCTCTGGCCGCAGCGCCGCAGCAGGCCTTGCCGCGCCGCGTGCGCCAGGGCGGCGCGCCGCTGACGCTGGCGCACACCTTTCCCGCCGGCACCCATGCGCTATGGCTCAACTACTGGCTGGCGGCTCAAGGCCTGGACCCGCTGCGCGACGCGCGCCTGGTGGTGATTCCTCCGCCGCAGATGGGCGCGGCGCTGGAGGCCGGCCAACTGGACGGCTTTTGCGCCGGCGAGCCCTGGCACCAGCAGGCGGCGGCGCGCCAGGCCGGCCGCATCGCCGTTTCCAGCGGCGACATCTGGCCCGGCCACCCGGAAAAAGCCCTGCTCTGCCGCCGTGAGTTCGCGCACAAAGAAGCCGCCGCCGCCCATGCGCTGATCATGGTGCTGTTGGAGGCCTGCCGCTGGCTGGAACACAGCGATCACCGCCGCCAGGCGGCGCGCTGGCTGGCGCGGCCGGAACACATCGCCCTGCCGGAAACGCTGATCGCCGCCACCCTGCCCTCGGCCGCCGCCGGCGCGTCGGCGCTGCGCTTCTTCGATCAGGGCCGGGTCAACTACCCCTATCCGTCCGACGGCGTCTGGTTCATCGACCAGTTCCGGCGCTGGGGCTGGCTGCGCGGCGACGAGGACGCGCAAGCAGTCGCAGCCACGGTGAGCCAGACCCGGCTCTACCGGCAGGCGGCGGACGCGCTGGGCCTGCCGGTGCCGGCACGGCAGCTGCGCCATGGCCGGCTGTGCGACGGCGTGGAATGGGACGGACGGCCGCGCTACCAAACGGCCGTGAAGCAGCCAGGCTGAACCATCTCATGCTGCAACGCACAAACTCAGTGCGCGGCCGGCTATTTTCGCACCAGCGCGGTGCGTTTTCTTCGCCGCAAACCTAGATAAAACCAGGCTTTCAGCCGCCGCGCGGCTGGCACGGCGTTTGCATATGTCAAGCCGGGCCTGGCACAAAGACGTGCCGCGCCCGCCTCAAATGCTTGTCCGGCCAATGGCGGCCGGGACGGCAACGGACAACGGCGTCCGCTCCTGCTATCACCGAGGAGCGAACGCCGTTTTTATTTTGGCCGGCCCCCGGCCGCTCGCGGCACAGGAGTTTCGCATGGACCGTTCCTTCTGGCAGACCGGGCACAAGCCCACCTTGCTGTCCGCCTTCCTCTATTTCGACCTCAGCTTCATGGTCTGGTATCTATTGGGCCCGCTGCAGGTGCCCATCGCCGCCGCGCTGGGCCTGGACACCCGCGAGCGCGCGCTGATGGTGGCCACCCCCATCCTGGCCGGCGCGCTGCTGCGGCTGGCCGCCGGCATGCTGGCGGACCGCATCGGCGCCAAGCGCACCGGGCTGATCGCCCAGATCGTCGTCATCGCCGCCCTGTTCCTCGCTTGGCGCGCCGGCCTGTCCAGCCTGGGCGGCGCGTTGCTGCTGGGCCTGTTCCTGGGCGTGGCCGGCGCCTCCTTCGCCGTGGCGCTGCCGCTGGCCTCGCGCTGGTATCCGCCGGCGCATCAGGGCACGGCGCTGGGCATCGCCGGCGCCGGCAACTCCGGCACCGTGCTGGCGGCGCTGTTCGCGCCGGCGCTGGCGCTGCAGTTCGGCTGGCAGAACGTGTTCGGCCTCGCCTGCCTGCCGCTGTTGCTGGTGCTGCTGCTGTTCGCCCGGCTGGCCAAGGAGGCGCCGGGCGCGCCGCCGCCCAAGCGCTGGGCCGATTACCTGGCGGTGCTGGCCCAGCGCGACGCCTGGTGGCTGATGCTGTTCTACGCCATCACCTTCGGCGGTTTCGCCGGCTTCGCCAGCGCGCTGCCCGGCTATTTCCACGATCAATTCGGCTTCGACGCCAAGACCGCCGGGCTCTACACCGCCGCCTGCGTGTTCGCCGGCTCGATGATGCGGCCGCTGGGCGGCGTGCTGGCGGACCGCATCGGCGGCACCCGCGCGCTGCTGGGCGTCTACCTAGCGGTGGCGGCACTGCTGTTCGCCGCCGGCCTGGAACCGGGCGGCGCCGGCGGCGCGCTGCTGTTGTTCATGCTGGCCATGCTCTGTCTAGGGGCCGGCAACGGCGCGGTATTCCAACTGGTGCCGCAGCGCTTTGGCGGCGAGATCGGCGCGGTCACTGGCTTGATCGGCATGGCCGGCGGCGTCGGCGGCTTTCTGCTGGCGGCCGGCCTGGGCGTGATCAAGCAGGCCAGCGGCGGCTACGCCATCGGCCTGTGGCTGTACGCCGCGCTGGCGCTGACGGCCTGGGCGGGCCTGGCCGGCTTGCGCCAGCGCTGGCGCGCCGGCTGGAACCTGGCCAGCACCCGAGTCTGACACGCGAGGACATCCATCATGACGAAACCCAAACTGGTGGTGGTCGGCAACGGCATGGCCGGCATCCGCACCGTGGAAGAGCTGCTGGCGCTGGCGCCGGACCTATACGACATCACCGTGTTCGGCACCGAGCCGCACCCCAATTACAACCGCATCCAGCTGTCGCCGGTATTGGCCGGCGAACAGACTTTCGACGACATCGTGCTCAATCCGCGCGCCTGGTACGCCGAACACGGCATCAGCCTTCACACCGGTAAGACCGTGGTGGAGCTGGACCGCGTGCGTCGTCTAGTGCGCGCCGACGACGGCAGCGTCGCCCATTACGACCGGCTGCTGCTCGCCACCGGCTCGCTGCCGGTGATGCTGCCGCTGCCGGGGCGCGATCTCACCGGCGTCATCGGCTACCGCGACATCCGCGATACCGAAACCATGCTGGCCGCCAGCGTCGGCGGCGGCCAGGCGGTGGTGATAGGCGGCGGCCTGCTCGGCCTGGAAGCCGCCTACGGCCTGAAGCAGCGCGGCATGGAAGTCACCGTGGTCCATCTGGCGGACTGGCTGCTGGAAAGACAACTAGACCCCGCGGCCGCCCATTTGCTGCAAGCCTCGCTGGAAGCGCGCGGCCTGCGCATGCTGCTGGGCCGCCAAACCGCCGCGCTGCTGGACGATGGCCATGGCGCGGTGACGGCGGCGAAGCTCGCCGATGGCGAAACCCTGCCGGCCAAGCTGGTGGTGATGGCGGTGGGCATACGTCCCAATATCGCGCTGGCCGCCAGCGCCGGCCTGCACTGCGAGCGCGGCGTGGTGGTCAGCGACGCGTTGCAGACCTTCGACCCGCGCATCTACGCGGTGGGCGAATGCGTCAGCCACCGCGGCGTCTGCTACGGGCTGGTGGCGCCGCTGTTCGAACAGGCCAAGGTCTGCGCCAACCACCTGGCGCAGCTGGGCAGCAGCCGCTATCAGGGTTCGGTGATGGCCACCAAGCTCAAGGTCACCGGCATCGATCTGTTCTCCGCCGGCGACTTCATCGGCGGCGGCGATTGCGAAGAGATCGTGCTGTCCGACCCGGCCGGCGGCCTGTACAAGAAATTGGTGTTGCGCGAGGACAAGCTGGTCGGCGTCTGCCTGTACGGCGACACCGCCGACGGCGCCTGGTACTTCAAGCTGCTGCGCGAACAGCGCGCGATAGGCGATCTGCGCGAGCGGCTGATTTTCGGCGAAACCGCCATCGGCGACGTCGGCGTCCAAGGTCAGAGCCGCGCCGCCGGCATGCGGGACGGCGACGAAGTCTGCGGCTGCAACGGCGTCAGCAAGGGCGCCATCGTCAAGGCGATCAAGGAAAACGGCCTGTTCACCCTGGACGAGGTCAAGCGATGCACCAAGGCCGGCAGCTCTTGCGGCTCCTGCAGCGGCCTGGTGGAGCAGATCCTGATGAACACGGTGGGTTCCAGCTTCCAGGAGACCCCCAAGACCAAGGCGGTCTGCGGCTGCACCGAGCACAGCCACGCCGAGGTGCGCAAGGCCATACGCGACCACCACCTGCTGGACCACGCCGCGGTCTACCACTTCCTGGAATGGCGCACGCCCAACGGCTGCGCCAGCTGCCGTCCGGCGATCAACTACTACCTGCTGTCCACCTGGCCGCGCGAGGCGGTGGACGATCCGCAAAGCCGCTTCGTCAACGAGCGGGCGCACGCCAATATCCAGAAGGACGGCACCTTCTCGGTGATCCCGCAGATGAAGGGCGGCGTCACCAACGCCGCCGAGCTGCGCCGCATCGCCGACGTGGCCGACAAATACCAGGTGCCCATGCTCAAGGTCACCGGCGGCCAGCGCATCGACCTGCTGGGCATCCGCAAGGAAGACCTGATCGATGTCTGGAAAGACCTGGGCATGCAATCCGGCCACGCCTACGGCAAATCCATCCGCACCGTGAAAACCTGCGTCGGCAGCGAATTCTGCCGTTTCGGCACCCAGAACAGCACCCAGATGGGCATAGACCTGGAAACCATGCTGGCCAATATGTGGGCGCCGCACAAGGTCAAGCTGGCGGTGTCCGGCTGCCCGCGCAACTGCGCCGAAGCCGGCATCAAGGACGTGGGCGTGATCGCGGTGGATTCCGGCTGGGAGCTGTACGTGGGCGGCAACGGCGGCATCAAGACCGAGGTGGCGCAATTCCTGTGCAAGGTGAAGACCGCCGAGGAAGTGAAGGAATACAGCGGCGCCTTCCTGCAGCTCTACCGCGAGGAGGGCTATTACCTGGACCGCACCGTCCGCTACATCGCCCGCGTCGGCCTGGACTACGTCAAGGCGCGGGTGGTGGACGACGCCGCCAACCGCCAGGCCTTGTACCAGCGGCTGCTGTTCGCGCTGGAAGGCCTGCCCGACCCCTGGGCCGCCCGCATCGCCGGCGCGCAGCGCCAGGAATACATCCCCTTGAAAGTCATCGCCTGAGGCCGCCATGGAACCCATCCTGCCCCCCTCCTCCCGCTGGCTGCGCATCTGCGCGCTGGACGATATCCCGCTGCTGGGCAGCCGCGTGCTGGCGCGCGACGGCGGCGACATCGCCCTGTTCCGGCCACAACCGCAGCAAGTGTTCGCGCTGTTGGACCGCTGCCCGCACAAGGGCGGCCCGCTGAGCCAGGGCCTGGTGCACGGCAATGTGGTCACCTGTCCGCTGCACGGCTGGAACATCCAGCTGGCCAACGGCGAGGCGCTGGCGCCTGACCGCGGCTGCGCGCGCCGCTTCCCGGTCAGCCTGCGCGACGGCGACGTCTACCTGCAACTGTGAACCCGGGAGCGGACGCCATGGCCATCACCCCCTCCACCTGCTGTTACTGCGGCGTCGGCTGCGGCGTGCTGATCCACAGCGACGGCGCGCGCGTCACCGGCGTGGAAGGCGACCCGGCCCACCCGGCCAACCACGGCCGGCTGTGCAGCAAGGGCCTGGCGCTGGCGGACAGCTGCGCCAGCCAGTCCGGCCGCGCGCTGCACCCCGAACTGCGGCTGACCCGCGACGCCGCGCGCCGGCGCGTGGACTGGGACAGCGCGCTGGACACCGTGGCCGAGCGCTTGGCCGACGTGATCCGCCGCCACGGGCCGGACGCGGTGGCGGTCTACGCCTCCGGCCAATTGCTGACCGAGGACTACTATCTGTTCAACAAGCTGACCAAGGGCCTGATCGGCAGCAACAACATCGACACTAATTCCCGGCTGTGCATGTCCAGCGCGGTCAGCGGCTACAAGCTGGCGCTGGGCGCCGACGGCCCGCCCACCTGCTACCAGGACCTGGACCTGGCCGATTGCGTGCTGCTGGCCGGCAGCAATATGGCCTATGCCCATCCGGTGCTGTTCCGCCGGCTGGAAACGGCCAAGGCGGCGCGGCCGGACCGCAAGTGGATCGTGGTCGATCCGCGCCGCACCGACACCGCCGCGCTGGCGGACCTGCATCTGCAGATCCAGCCCGGCAGCGATGTGGCGCTGTTCAACGGCATGCTGCACCACCTGATCTGGGAAGGGCTGATCGACGAGAGCTATATCGCCGCCCACACCGAGGGCTTCGACGCGCTCAAGCGCCTGCTGCGCGACTATTCGCCGCGCCAGGCCGCCGGTCTGTGCGGCATCGCCGAGGCCGATCTGACCGCCGCCGCCGAATGGTTCGGCCGCAGCCCGGCCAGCCTGTCGCTGTACTGCATGGGCCTGAACCAGTCCAGCCACGGCACCGCCAAGAACCTGGCGCTGATCAATCTGCACCTGGCCGCCGGCCAGATCGGCCGCCCCGGCGCCGGCCCGTTCTCGCTCACCGGCCAGCCCAACGCCATGGGCGGCCGCGAAGTGGGCGGCATGGCCACGATGCTGGCCGCCCACCGCGACATCGCCAATCCGCAACACCGCGCCGAAGTGGCCGCCCACTGGGGCGTGCCGCCGGAACGGCTCTCCGACCGCCCCGGCCTGCCCGCCATCGCGCTGTTCGACGCGCTCAAGAGCGGCCGGGTCAAGGCGGTGTGGATAGTCTGCACCAACCCGGCTCACTCGCTGCCGGACCTGGAACAGGTGCGCCAGGCGCTGGCCCAGGCCGAATTCGTCATCGTCCAGGACGCCTATGCGGACACCGATACCGCCGCCTGCGCCGACGCGCTGCTGCCCGCCGCCAGCTGGGGCGAAAAAGAAGGCACGGTCACCAACTCCGAACGCCGCATCAGCCGGGTGCGCGCCGCCGTGCCGCCGCCGGGCGAGGCGCGCGCCGACGGCTGGATCGCCGCCGAAGTGGGCCGCCGGCTGGAACGGCTGCTCTACCCGGACGCGCCCAGCCTGTTCGAACACAGCGAACCGGCGGCGGTGTTCGCCGAACACGCGGCGCTGACCGCCGGCCGCGATCTGGACCTCAGCGGCCTCAGCCACGCGCGGCTGGAGCGGGACGGCCCGCAGCAATGGCCGTTCCCGGCCGGCGCGGCCGCCGGCCAGGCGCGCCGCTACCAGGACGGCCGCTTTGCCACCGCCAACGGCCGCGCGCTGTTCCAGGCCACGCCCTACCGGCCGCCGGCGGACGCGGTCAACGCCCACTATCCCTTCCGCCTGCTCACCGGCCGGCTGCGCGATCAATGGCACGGCATGAGCCGCAGCGGCCGGGTGGCGCGGCTGTTCTCCCACGCGCCGGAACCGACGCTGGACATGCATCCGGCCGACGCCGCCCGCCGCGGCCTACAGGCCGGCGAGCTGGTCAAGGTGGAAAGCCGGCGCGGCGGCCTGGTGCTGCCGCTGGCGCTTTGCGAGGACCTGCCCGGCGGCTGCGTGTTCGCCGCCATGCACTGGAGCGGCCAGCATCTGGACAGCGGCGGCGTCAACCAGGCCTGCTCGCCGACGGTGGACCCGCAATCGTTCCAGCCCGAACTCAAGCACGCCGCGGTGCGGGTGGAACGCGCCGAACTGCCGTGGCGGGTGCGCGCCGCCAGCCGCCACTCGGATCTGCCGGCTCTGCGCGCGCGGCTGCAGCCCTTGCTGGCCGGCTGCGGCTACGCCGCGCTCAGCCTGCGCGCGCCGGACATCCTGGTGCTGAACGCCGCCCACGCCCAAGCGCGGCCGGACTGGCTGGCCGAGCTGACTTGGCTGCTGGACCTGAACGGCGGCCCGCAGTTGCAAGTGTTCAGCGACGCGCGCCGCGGCCTGGAACAACGCATCGCCTGGCGCGACGACGCGCCCTGGGCCTTCGTCTTCGCCGGCGGCCAGGACGACGGCGCGCGGCTGCTGGCCGCGATGCAAAGCGGCCAGCCCTGGCCCGGCAGCCGGCTCAGCGCGCTGGTTCCCGGCAGCGCGGCCGCGCCGGCCGCCGCGCGCATCGTCTGCAACTGCCTGCAAGTGGACGCGGCGCGCATCCAGGCGGCCATCGCCGATGGCGCGGACCTGGCCGGGCTCAAGGCGCGGCTGGGCTGCGGCGGCGTCTGCGGTTCCTGCGTGCCTGAGTTGCAGCGCATGCTGGCGCGACAGACGGAACGGGAATATTGAAACCCCGGCGCGGAACTCTATGCTAAGGAGGTCCGGCGCTGTTACCCTCTGCGCAGGCGATAGCGATGGATGCGTGGATTGAGCTTGAAACAAATAGGACTGCTGGCCGCGGCGCTGAGCGCGCAAGCCGCGGCGGCCGCGCCGACGCTGGACATGGTCTATGGCGCGGTGGCATCGGACCCCTATATGAGTGGCGAGGGCGCCGACATGCCGCCCCACCCCGGCGCGGTGGTGGAGATGGCGCGAGCGGCGGCCAAGGCTTGCGGCGTGACGCTGAAGCTGTCGCGCCTGCCCGGCAAGCGCCTGCTCACCGAGATGCAGCACGACCAGCACGACGCCGCCTTCATGTTCTCCCACAGCAAGGAGCGCGAAGCCTATTTCGACTATCCGCTGCGCGGCGGCGCGCCGGACCCACACTACCGTCTGACCACGCTGGCCTATTCCTTGTACGCGCTGAAAAACACACCGCCGGCCTGGAACGGCGGCAATCTGCCCGCGCTGGGGGCGATAGGCGTCAACGCCGGCTGGTCCATCGCCGACGATCTGCGCGCCAAGGGCGCCAAGGTGGAAACCGCCAAGGACAGCGAGATGAATTTCCGCAAGCTGCAAGCGCGCCACATCGTCGCCTTCGCCACGCAAAACCATATCGGCGACCGCTATCTGGAAGACCACCCGCAAGCCGGCATCGTCCGCCTGCAGCCGCCGCTGTCGCGCAAGGACTACTACCTGGTGTTCGGCAAGCGCTGGCACCGTGACAATCCGGCGCTCGCCAGCTGCCTGTGGCAGCAAGTCGGCGTCTTGCGCGAGAGCCTGCTGCCCACGTTGCTGCGCCGGCCCTGGTACCGTCAGCCTTGAAACAGCCTTCACAGACCAAGCCGGTTCAATCACTTGCGAGCAAGGCCGAGGCAAGACCTTGCAGCGGGAAAAACGGAATGCGCCAATAGCGCGCCTCATTCCAAATGTGGTTTTCACCGCCCCTTTCTATCGTCCGCCACCGTATGGCAGATCATGAAGAGGTTCTAAACGCCCCTTGATCACATTAGGATGCTCATGAGTGTCCAAGCTGCGGTGGCTTAACTCTGCTGCCATGAGCGTCCAGTCATTCCACCTAGTCTTTCCAACCAACAAGGCTACAAACCAGCCAGTAGCACCGGCTTGGAATTCGCTTCGAGCACCACGGATAGCCGTGCGCGCCTCATGTTCCCGCTTGGCTGAGCTCGCATCCAACTCCGCACGGTGTTTCTCCTACACGACCCCAGCTTCCCGCGCTTTGGGCTCGGAATGCCACACGCTCCCCACCGATACGCTCAGCTCATGAGCCTGAACTCGCGCAGAGCCTCGTCACCTCCCTCATCTATTTCGGAGCTTAGCCATGTTTATGATTCGCCTCTCCAAAACCAGCATGGTGCTCGCCATGGCTTTGTTCGCCACCCTGGCGGCCTTTGGCAATATCACTGACTATGCGAGCAATTTCGCTTTCGTCCAGCATGTGTTCATGATGGATACCACCACCCCTGGCAACGGCATCATGTATCGTGCCATTGCCTCCCCCTGGGTCCACCATGCCGGCTATATCGGCATCATCGGTTTGGAAATCGCTACGGCCTTCCTGTGCTGGGTCGGCGGCGTCCAGTTACTGAGGGCGCTAAAATCCGACAATCTTGGCTTTCAGCTTGCCAAGCGCTGGGCGGTGGCCGGCCTGAGCTTGGGATTTCTGACTTGGCAAGTCGCTTTCATGTCGGTGGGTGGCGAATGGTTTGGCATGTGGATGTCCAAGCAATGGAACGGAATGCCGGATGCCTTCCGCTTTTTCATCACCTTGCTGAGCGTATTGATCTACCTGACCCTGCCCGATGACAGGCTAATCGAACGCGACTGACCCCTTCTCCTCCAAGCTGGCAACACGCTGGCCAGATTGGCTGCCGTTTTCCGGCAACCCGTCACGGCCATGCTTTCAAGCAGCCAATTCTTGCAAATTCTGATTTTTGTCATAATTGATAGAATTTATTAAAGACAAATGATTGCGAATTCATGACAGCATTCGGATAATGCTAAACGTTTATTTAAAATCACCCGGCCACATGCAAGCGCAAGCCATGCCTGCCTGTGCCGGCCCAGCTTCAAGAGGAGAATGGAATGTGGTTCCGGAACAAGGACAAGGCCGCGCGCGAGCAGGCGGAACGCTTGAAACTCGGCCAGGAGGCGGAGCAGTTGCGCCAGGAGCTGCAACACACCCGCAGCCGCGCCGATGAAGCCGAACGCCAGCTTGCCGCCAGCCAGGCCAAGATTCAGGAACTGCGCGGGCTGATCGCCAACCTGTCCGCCTTCGCCCAATCGATGACCGACACCCAGCAGTCGCTGGCCACGCTTTCCAGCGTGATGAGCCGGGAAAAAGATCGCGCCGTCGCCGCGCAAGGCATCTCACAGCAAAGCCGCCATTCCATAGATCAGATCGCCGCCGATCTGTCCAAGCTGGCCGACGCCTCCCAGGGCGCGGCGGAAAAAGTGGGACAGTTGGACGCGCGCGCGCAAGAGGTGGGCGGCATCGTGCAATTGATCCGCGACATCGCCGATCAGACCAATCTCTTGGCCTTGAACGCGGCCATCGAGGCGGCGCGCGCCGGCGAGCAGGGCCGCGGCTTCGCCGTGGTGGCCGACGAAGTGCGCAAGCTGGCCGAACGCACCGCCACCGCCACCGCCGACATCGCCAAGCTGGTGGAGCAGATCCGCGGCGACAGCGCCGGCAGCCGCAGCCAGATGGGCCAATTGGCCGAGCAGGCCGCCAGTTTCAGCCAGGATGGCGAGGCCGCCGCCGGCACCATGAAGCAATTGCTGGACATGTCCACCAGCATGGAAGGCAGCATCGCCGCCTCCGCGCTGCGCGGTTTCTGCGAACTGGCCAAGATGGATCACCTGATCTACAAATTCCGTGTCTACCAAGTGATGTTCGGTCTGTCGGACGAAGACATCGGCCATTTCGGCTCGCATCAGCACTGCCGCTTCGGCAAGTGGTATTACGAAGGCGAAGGCCGCGCCGGCTTCTCCCACCTGCCCGGCTTCCGCGAAATCGAAGCGCCGCACGCCAAGGTGCACACCGCGGCGCTGGACGCCTTGCGCGCCCACGCCGACGGCGATAGCCAGGCCGCGGTGGAGCATGTCGCGCTGATGGAAGCCGCCAGCCTGCAAGTGCTGGCTGGCCTCGAACACATGGCCAGCGCCGGCGAGACGGAAGCGCGCCATGGCTGAGGCCGCCTTCGCCATCCGTTTGCTGCAAGCCGACGATTACGCCGGCTGGCTGCCCTTATGGCGCGACTACAACGCCTTCTACGGCCGCGCCGGCGTCAGCGCCCTGCCCGAGGAAGTGGACCGGGAAACCTGGCGCCGCCTGCTCGCGCCGGCGGAACCGGTGCACGGGCTGGCCGCGGTAGCCGACGGCGCGCTACTGGGCATCGCCCACCTGCTCTACCACCGCAGCACCATCCAGATCCAGGACAGCGCCTATCTGCAGGATCTATACGTTGCGCCGACGGCCAGGGGCGGCGGCATCGCCCGCGCGCTGCTGCTGGCGGCGGCGCAACGAGCGCGCGGCGACGGCGCCGCCATGCTGTACTGGCGCACCGCCAGCGACAACCACACCGCGCGCCGCTTGTACGACCAGGTGGCGGAGCTGGCGGACGCGGTGATCTACCGCCAAGTCTTGTGAACCGACTGAATCAGCGCAACACGTCCAGCAAGATATCCGCGATCAAGCCGCTGGCCGCCACCAGCACCAGGTCCGCGCCCACCGCCCGCCACTCATAGCCGGGGTGGCGCGGCAATTGGTTTAGCAGGGGCGCCGGCAACACCTGTTTGGCGATGCCGGGCGGCAAGGGCTTGCCACGAGCCAGGCGCTTGCGCATGCCCGGCGGCAAGGATTTATAGCCGGTCACCCCTGAGTCCAGCGCCAAGCGCCGCGCGGCGGCGACGCTGATGCCCGCCGCCACCAAGTCCTTGTCCGTCGCCTCCCTATCCTTATCCATGTGCTTGCCCTGGCCATGCCCCTGGCCCTTGCCTTCCGGCGGATTGGCCAGCGCCGGCGCCGCCAGCGCCGCCGCCAACAACAACACAGACCATTGCTGCCATCGCTTCATCTTCGTCTCCCGTCTTCATCAGCCCGATTTAGATTATCGACCACGCGCCGGCCAAGCTTGAGTCCAACTTCGCCATGCGCCCCAACAAATACATATTGATCACTACATAATTGTAGAATACGCTACAAAAAAAATGGAGCGCATCATGGACTGGTTGCTGCTGATCACTTCTTTGCCCACCGAGAACGCCACCGCGCGCATGCGCGCCTGGCGCGCCTTGAAAGCCTGCGGCTCCGCCGCGCTGCGCGACGGCGCCTACCTATTGCCCGGCAGCAACGCCCGCCTGCAGCAATTGGAGAATATCGCCTCCGACATCCAACAACACGGGGGCGTCGCGCGGCTGCTGGCCTGCCGGCCGCTGGACGGCAGCGATTTCCCGCCGCTGTTTCAGCGCGACGCCGACTATCAGCAGCTGCGGCAGGACATCCAGGAACAACTGAGCGGGCTGGACCCCGACAATGCCGCCGAGCGCCTGAAACAATGGCGGCGGCTGGGCAAGGCCCTGGCCGGCATCGCCGCCATCGACTTCTTCCCCGGCGCCGCCCAGCAACAGGCGCAGGCCGCGCTGCAACAACTGGAAGCCGCCATCCAGCAGCAATTGTCGCCGGGCGAGCCCCATAGCCGGGACATGCAGATTCCGCGCCGCGCCATCGCCGACCACCAGGGCCGGATCTGGGCCACCCGCCGCCGCCCCTGGGTGGACCGCCTGGCCTCGGCCTGGCTGATCCGCCGCTTCATCGATCCGCAGGCGCGCATCCTGTGGCTGGCCGCGCCCGGCGACTGCCCGCCGGAGGCGCTGGGCTTCGATTTCGACGGCGCCGCCTTCACCCATGTCGGCGACAAGGTCAGTTTCGAGGTGCTGCTGACCAGCTTCGGCCTGGACGCGCCGCCGCTGCGGCGGCTGGCCGCGCTAGTGCATTATCTGGATGTGGGCGGCGCTGCGCCGCCGGAAGCCAGCGGCGTGGAAACCGTGCTGGCCGGCTTGCGCGCCGCGCTGAGCGACGACGACCAATTGCTGACCGCCGCTTCCAACATCTGGGACGGGCTGTACCAGCAATTCGCCAAGGAGACCTGAACATGCCGCCCAGCCCCCGCGACGCCGCGCCCGCCCCCGTCGGCTTCCGGCAAGCGCTCCGTTTCTGGCTCAAGCTGGGCCTGATCAGCTTCGGCGGCCCAGCCGGCCAGATCGCCATCATGCACCAGGAGCTGGTGGAGCGCCGGCGCTGGATTTCCGAACGCCGCTTCCTGCACGCCCTGAATTACTGCATGCTGCTGCCCGGGCCGGAAGCGCAGCAACTGGCCACCTATATCGGCTGGCTGCTGCACCGCGGCTGGGGCGGCGTCGCCGCCGGCGCGCTGTTCGTGCTGCCGTCCTTCTTCCTGCTGGTGCTGCTGTCCTGGGTCTATATCGCCTACGGCCACCTGACCTGGATCGCCGGCCTGTTCTACGGCATCAAGCCCGCGGTGGTCGCCATCGTGGCCCAGGCGGCCTGGCGCATCGGCACGCGCACGCTGAAACGGCCCTGGCTGTGGGGCGTGGCGCTGGCCTCGCTGTGCGCCATCGCGTGGTGGCAAACGCCCTTCCCGCTGATCGTGCTGGCGGCGGCCTTGATCGGCGCGCTGGCCGGACGGCTGCGGCCACATTGGTTCCAGGCCGGCGGCCATGGCGGCGCGGACGCGCATTACGGCCCGGCGCTGATCGACGATCACACCCCGCCGCCGGCGCACGCCCGCTTCTCCTGGCTCCGGCTCGGCCGCGCCGTGCTGGCCGGCCTGCTGCTGTGGTCCTTGCCGATGGCGCTGCTCGCCGCCGTCTACGGCTGGCACGGCGGCTTCACCCAGATGGGCTGGTTCTTCACCAAGGCCGCGCTGCTGACCTTCGGCGGCGCCTACGCGGTGCTGCCCTATGTTTACCAGGGCGCGGTGGCGCATTACGGCTGGCTAAGCGCCGGCCAGATGCTGGACGGCCTGGCGCTGGGCGAAACCACGCCGGGGCCGCTGATCATGGTGGTCGCCTTCGTCGGCTTCGTCGGCGGCTACGCCAAGGCGCTGCTGGGCCCGGAGCACCTGTTCCTGGCCGGCGCGCTGGCCGCGGCGCTGGTGACCTGGTTCACCTTCCTGCCCTCCTTCGTCTTCATCCTGGCCGGCGGCCCGCTGATCGAACACAGTCATGGACAGATCCGGCTGACCGCGCCGCTGACCGCCGTCACCGCCGCCGTGGTCGGGGTGATCGCCAACCTCGCCCTGTTCTTTGGCTGGCATGTGCTGTGGCCGCAAGGCTGGCGCGGCGGCGTGGACTGGGCCGCCGCCGCCATCGCCGCGCTGGCGGCCTGGGCGCTGCTGAAACGACAAGTCAAGGCGATGCCGGTGATAGCCGGCGCGGCGCTGGCCGGCCTGCTGCTCAGCCTGTGGCGCCTACCGTGAACGCATTCCCTCATCGAGAAAGGCCTCCCGCATGCAGCCCCGCATCCCCGCCACCATCTGGGCCCTGGGCCTGGTCAGCCTGTGCATGGACATGTCCTCCGAGATCATCCACGCGCTGCTGCCGGTATTCCTGGTGTCCACCTTGGGCGTCAGCGCGCTGACCCTGGGCCTGATAGAAGGCCTGGCCGAATCCACCGCGCTGATCCTACGCGTGTTCTCCGGCGCCATCAGCGATTACTGGGGCCGGCGCAAGGGCTTGCTGCTGCTGGGCTACGGCCTGGCGGCGCTGAGCAAGCCGCTGTTTCCGCTGGCGCACAGCGCCGAAACCGTGCTGGCCGCACGGCTGATGGACCGGGTGGGCAAGGGCATACGCGGCGCGCCGCGCGATGCGCTGGTGGCCGACGTCGCGCCTCCGGAAATCCGCGGCGCCTGCTTCGGCCTGCGCCAGTCCATGGACACCATAGGCGCTTTCGCCGGCCCGCTGTTGGGCATCGCGCTGATGTTCTGGCTGGCGAACGACATCCAGCAAGTGCTGTGGTGGGCCTGTTTGCCGGCCTTGCTGGCGGTGCTGCTGATCGTCGCCGGCGTGCGCGAACCGACCGGCGCCGAGCGCAAGCCCTTCCGCTCGCCGCTGCGGCTGGCGCTGCTGCGCCAGTTCTCCAAGCGCTACTGGTGGGTGGTCGCCATCGGCGCGCTATTCACCCTGGCCCGCTTCAGCGAGGCCTTCCTGGTGCTGCTGGCGCAGCGCCATGGCCTGCCGCTGAGCTGGCTGCCGCTGGTGATGGTGGTGATGAGCCTGGTCTACGCGCTCACCGCCTACCCGGTGGGCGTGCTGGCAGACCGCTGCAGCAAAAGCGCGCTGCTGGCGCTAGGCCTGATGATCCTGATCCTGGCCGACGCCACGCTGGCGCTGTCCAGCTCCATCGCCGCCACCCTGGCCGGCATCGCCCTGTGGGGCCTGCACCTGGGCTTTACCCAGGGCCTGCTGGCCACGCTGGTGGCCGAGGAAACGCCTGCCGACATGAAGGGCACCGCCTTCGGCCTGTTCAATCTGGTCAGCGGCCTGTGCCTGCTGCTGGCCAGCGTGCTGGCCGGCTGGATGTGGGACCGCCACGGCAGCGCCAGCACCTTCGTCGCCGGCGGCGCGCTGGCGCTGTTGGCGCTGGCCGCCACCCTGCTGTGGCGCCAGCGGGAACGCGCGGCGCTCGCCGGCCTCAATCCTTGATCGCAGCGGACACCGCGGCGATCAAGCCGTCCGTGGCCGCGCCCCGCTGCCGCCGCCAGATGCACAGGGTCTCGGAATAAGCCTCCGCGCCGGCCAAGGGCAGCAGCACCGCGCCGCCGGCCGCGGCCCGACCCAGCGAGGCCGGCGCCAGCGTCACCCCCATGCCGCCCGCCACCATCTGCACGATGCCGCCCCACTGCCGCAGCTCGTGCCGCACCCGCGGGCTGAAACCGGCCTGCGCGCACAGCGCGACGATACGGTCGTAGTAATGGGCGGACACCTCGCGCGGAAACAGGATGAAGCTCTCCTCGCGCAGACGATCCAGCGCCACCGCCGCGCCGCGCGACAAGGCATGGCCGCGCGGCAGGCAGCATAGAAAAGGCTCCCGCAGCAGCAACTGCCGCTCCACCCGTGCTGGCAGATTGCCGGCGTGGATGAAGCCGACATCGATCTGCTCGAATTCCAGCGCGCGGATCTGTTCATCGGTATTCATCTCGCACAACTCCACCTCCACGCCCGGCGCCTGGCGCTGAAACGCCCGCACCCCGTCCAGCAGCCCACGGAACAACATCGCGCCGACAAAACCCACCCGGATGCGGCCGGCCAGACCCTGGCCGGCGCGCCTGGCGGTGTCGGCCACTTCCTCGGCCAGCTTGAGCAGGCGGCCTGCCTGCTGGTACAGCACCGCGCCGGCCGCGGTCAGCGCCACCGTCTTGTTGCCGCGTTCCAGCAGCAAGGCGCCGATTTCCTGCTCCAGCTGCCGTATGGTCAGGCTCAGCGGCGGCTGGGAAATATGCAGGCGCCGCGCGGCGCGGCCGAAGTGCAACTCCTCCGCCACCGCCGCGAAATAACGCAGTTGCCGTAAATCCATAGCCGCCTCCTCTCTTGGCCGCCTCCCGGCGGCGATAGGTTTTCGATATCGCGCGAGCCAAAAACGGTACTTCCGCTCCCAGGCCATTATGCCAACAATGGGCTTCGCCCCATCGCGCAGGAGAAGCACCATGCATCCGGATCAGCCGACAGCGATTCCCGACCGCCACGGCGACAACCTCTTTCTTAACGACCCCAGCCTGGCCCGCCTGTTGCGGATTTACCTGCCGGACGCGCTATACCGCCATCTGGAGCCGCGGCTGAGCGCGCTGGGCGCGGCGGCTGGCGGCCGCCTCGACGAACTGGCGCGCGCCGCCGATCGTCACCCGCCCACGCTGAACCCGCGCACCCGCACCGGGCAGGATCGCCAAAGCATAGACAAGCACCCGGCTTTTATCGAGCTGGAGCGGCTGGCCTTCTCCGAATACGGCCTGGCGGCGCAGGGCCACCGCCCAGGCGTGCTGGATTGGCCGGAACGCCTGCCGCGGCTGGCCAAGTACGCGTTCACCTATCTGCTGGTGCAGGCCGAGTTCGGGCTGTGCTGCCCGCTGAGCATGACCGACTCGCTGAGCAGCACGCTGACGCAACACGGCGACGCGGCGCTGATAGAACGCTATCTGCCCGCGCTGCTGAGCCAGGATTTCGAGCAGCTGTGCCAGGGCGCGATGTTCATCACCGAACAAGGCGCCGGCTCCGATGTGTCCCAGGTGGAAACCCGCGCCTACCGGCAGGACGGCGAGTGGCGGCTGGAAGGCGAAAAATGGTTCTGCTCCAATCCGGACGCCGGCCTGGCCATGGTGCTGGCCCATGTCGACGGCGCGCCGGACGGTTTCAAGGGCCTTGGCCTGTTCCTGCTGCCGCGCCTGCTGCCCGACGGCGAGCCCAACCGCTACCGCATCGTCCGCCTGAAAGACAAGCTGGGTAGCCGCTCCATCGCCAGCGGCGAGATCCGCCTGGAAGGCGCCAGCGCCCATCTGGTGGGCGAAGTGGGCCGCGGCTTCCAGCAGATGGCCACCATGATCAATTTGTCGCGCCTGTCCAATGGCGTGCGCTCCGCCGGCCTGATGCGCCGCGCCGTGGCCGAGGCGCTGCACACCGCCCGCCATCGCCAGGCCTTTGGCCGGCATTTGATCGACATGCCGCTGATGCAGCGCTCCTTGCTGAAAATGCTGCTGCCCACGGAGCAGGCGCGCTCGATGTTCCTGCACCTGGCCGTCTGCATGGATCGCGCCGCGGCCGGCGACGCCGAAGCGGCGCAGCTGACGCGCATCCTCACCCCGCTGATCAAGTTCCGCGCCTGCCGCGACGCGCGCCAGGTCACCCAGGACGCGATGGAAGTCCGTGGCGGCTGCGGTTACATCGAGGAATGGTCCGACCCGCGCATCGTGCGCGACGCGCTGCTCGGCTCGATCTGGGAAGGCACCAGCAATATCGTGGCACTGGACGTGGCGCGCTCGGCGCGGCGCGAAGCCACGCTGCCGCCGTTGCGCGCCTACCTGGCCAGGCTGCTGGCTGACGCCGGCGTCCCCACGCCGTCGCGCGCCGCCTTGCGGCTGGCGCTGGACCGCGCCGTCGACTTCGCCGCCGTCAGTTTCGACCAGGCCGACGGCGTGGAAGCGCGACGCGCCGCCAGCGCGCTCTACCACTGCGCCAGCGCCGTGTTCATGGCCTGGGAAGCCGCCCAGGACCCGGACGGCGATTACCGCCGCCTGGCGCTGGCCCACCTGGTGCTCAAGCACCGGCTGCTGCCGCAAAACCCGCTGGCGGCTGACGATGCGCCGCTGAGCCGGACGCGCCCGCTGCTGGATGAAACCCCGCTGCGCCTGGAGCAAGCACTGGCGCTGCTGCCAGCCTAAGAGCCTGTTCAAAATCTCGCGAGCAAGGGCGAGACAAGGCGAAAACGAGCGAAAAAGCGGAATGTACACGTGGTACATGAGCATTTTGAGCTTGTTTTCAACGCCGTATCGCCGCAGCGCAGCAGACTTTGAACAGGTTCTGAGACTGTGTTTACAATCTACCGCGCTTGCGGAAGGCACAGGCAAGCAGGACTCTTTCCGCCGCGCTGCCCAAGCCCAGGCAAATGACATATCATGCTGGTCTGTTTACCGAAACACCTAAAATCGGCCACGCATGCACGACATCACGCAACACCAGGCCATTATCTGGCAAAGGCTGGACGCTTCCGGCCACGACTACGCGGCGTTGGAGACTAGCGAACACGGCCCGCGTCTCAGCGGCTGCGCCATCTTCGTCGAAGACGGCGTCAACTGCCTGCTGCATTATCAGGTGGACTGCGCGCCCGACTGGAGCACTCGGCGCGCGACGGTACAAGGCTATCGCGGCGGCCAGCATATTGAACTGCTGCTGGAAGCCGACGCCGAGCGCCGCTGGCTGCTCAACGGCGTGGAGCAGCCGCAGGTGCAAGGCTGCATCGACATCGATCTGGCCTTCACCCCCGCCACCAATCTGCTACCCATCCGCCGCGGCCGGCTCGAGATCGGCGCGGCGCTGGAACTGAGCGCCGCCTGGCTGCAATTTCCGGCGCTGACCTTGGCTCCCTTGCCTCAGCGTTACACCCGCCTGTCGGAGTTAGGCTACCGCTACGAGTCGCGGCAAGGCGCGTTCCAGGCCGAGATCAGCGTCACCCCGGACGGACTGCCGCGCGACTACCAGGGCCTGTGGCGGGAAGCGCGCTGACATGGAACGCATGCGCATCCGGCCGGCCACGCCGGAAGACTTCGTCCGGCTAGCCGCTATCGAGCGCGCCGCCGCCGCCCGCTTCGATCCGCAAGATCTACCGCCGGCGCTGTCCGCCGACACCCTGCCCACGGAGGAGCTGAGCGCCGCCTGCGCCGCCGGCCTGCTATGGGCGGCGGCCGATGCCGATGGCGTCCACGGTTTCCTGTTGGCGCGCCGTCACGACGACAGCCTGCACCTGCAGGAAATGGATGTCTGCCCCAGCCGCCAGGGGCAGGGTCTGGGCTCGGCGCTGATCGCGCACGCGGAAGCCGTCGCGCGCGGCCTGGGCCTGCGCCGGCTGATGCTGACCACCTTCGAGCACCTGGCCTGGAACGCCCCCTTCTATCAAGGGCGCGGCTTTCGGACCATCGCCGCCGCCGATTGCCCGCCCTGGCTGCGCGCCGTGCTGCGTGCCGAGGCCGAACACGGTCTGCGCCGGAGGGTGGCGATGTTCAAGCCGCTGGCCTGAGCGTCTGTTTACGATCTGCTGCGCGTCGTGGATGCGTTACACGGTGAGTACGCCTTGTCTCGCTCTAGCTCGCGAGATCGCCAACACGCTCCAAGCCGGCGCGGCAATAACGCAAGATCGGTCAGGCGCGCCGCGCCACCACCGCGCTAGACTGGCGGCGCCAAGGAGGAAATGCATGCCGAACACCCTCGAACCACGGCTGAGCAAAGCGCTGGCCTATATCGACGCCCACCTGGACGCCGACCTCAGCCTGGAGCAACTCAGCCGGGTGGCGGCCTGCTCGCGCTTTCACTTCCACCGCCTGTTCCGCGCCCGTTTCGGCATCAGCCTGCACCGCTATGTGCAGCTCTGCCGGCTGCGGCGCGCCGGCGAGCGGCTGGCTTTCCGCCGCTGCCCGGTGCTGGACATCGCGCTGGACAGCGGCTACCGCAGCCCGGAGGCCTTCGCCCGCTCCTTCCGGCAAACGGTGGGCCAGAGCCCGTCCGCCTTCCGGCGGCAGCCGCGCTGGCTGCCTTGGCACAGTCATCTGCAAACCCTGCGCCAACTGAGGAGCCGCGCCATGCCGTCCGTCCATGCCCCCTTTGTCGTCGACATCGTCGATTTTCCCGCCACCCCAATAGCGCTGCTGGAACACCGCGGCCATCCCGCTCTGCTGGGAGACAGCCTGCGCGACTTCATCGCCTGGCGGCGGCAGCAACAACTGCCGCCCAGCGTCAGCGCCACTTACAACCTGCTGTACACCGATCCGGACGACTGCGCGCCGGACGCGTTTCGCATCGGCTTGTGCGCGGCCACCGATCGTGCCATCGCCGCCAACCCTCAGGGCGTGCGCGCCGCGCTGATTCCGGCCGGACGCTGCGCCCGGCTGCGCCATCTGGGCTCCGATGCCGAACTGGGCGCCAAGGCGCGCTGGCTGTACACCGAGTGGCTGCCCGCCAGCGGCGAACAGCCGCGCGACTTTCCGCTATTTTTGCAGCGCCTGCGCTTTTACCCGGACGTGGCCGAAGCCGACGCCGTCAGCGAACTGTTCCTGCCCTTGCAGGATCGCGCCGCCAACGCTTGACGCCCGCGCCCGGCGCCGGCCGGAACGGAATATCGGCCGTGATCCAATCAGATCACGGCCGATATTTTCGTCACTAATATATTAACCATGTAAATATTCCAAAAACATTTCTTCAAGCATCCAATACCGGCTTTGGGTAAACTAAGCGCGTTTAACGCAGGGGGTCATGCACGATGCGCGCTCTTTCTCTGGCTCAAATAAAAAAATGGATCATCAGCGTGTTCAACCCGCCATACCAATTGGCGCTATGCGACAGGCTGCCCAAGAAAAACTCCAAGGAGTTTCTCTACCTGTTCAAGGTTTACGGCAGCCACGATTTTGTGAAACTGTCCCATGCGGATATTCTGGCCAGCAATCAAATCATGTCCGCGATCAATCCGCGCGACCTGATCAAGATCGCGCTGCTGGAAAACAATCTGCAAGCCCAGCGCAAGCGCTGCAAAGTCGAGGCCGAACTGCGCGGCAATCAATACCGCATCCACATCCACGGCAATAGCGAAACCTGTTCCGGCGAAAGCATCTGCCAGAATATCGATTATTTTTCGGATTTGAGCGCGCAAGATATTTGCAAGATCGCCTATACCACCGGCTTTCTGAAAGGCCGCAACTTCAGCCGCCAGTTCAGCGCGGCGGCGGTGGAGGCCCGGCGCCGGAACACCGCGGCGCCAGACGCCGCCAGCAAGGTGCTTGAGCTGCGCGCGGTCAAGCGATAACGAATAAGCGACCTGACCCGCGCAGCCGCCGCTAGAACATCACCGTCTCGCTGCGGAAGCCCGCCGCGTCGAATTCCAGCAACTTGTAGCCGCGCCGGTCCTCGGTATCCAGCTCCGATGTGCCCTTGCGCCACTGGAAGCAGGTGGCCGGACACACTTCCAGCGGCACTTCGCCGGCGCGCAGACGGTAATCTCCATGCACATGGCCACACAGCAATAGCTGAAGATTGGGCACTTCCGCCATCAAGGCCCAGAAACGCTCGGTATTCTGCAGCATGCAGCTGTCCAGTAGCGGCGTGCCCACCGCCGCCGGATGATGGTGCAGCAAGACCACGCAGCGTTTGGCCGGATTCTGCGCCGCCGCCAGACTGCGCCTGAACGCCTCCGCCGCCTGCTCGCTGATATGGCCGTCGTCTATCCCCGGCTGCACCGAGTCCAAGGCCAGTATCAGCCAGTCCGCGGTTTCCAGCCGCTGCAACGGCCGCATCCAGCCATACGCGCTCAATACCTCGGTCGCCAGCGGCGCGGCGTCGTGGTTGCCGGGCAGCCAGTGCACCGGCAGGCCGGTCTGCTCCAGTCTCTCGGCGAACCATTGATAGGACTCCCGGCTCTCGTCCTGCGAGATATCGCCGGTCACCCAGATAGCGTCCAGTTCCGCCGCGTGCCGCTGCTCCAGCCGGGACAATACCCGGTCGAACTCGCGGTAAGTGTCGTAGCCCTGCAGCCGGCCGTCGCGGTCGGCGAACAAGTGCACATCAGATATTTGCGCGACTCTCATGCGCTTCCTCCATCGCGTAGTGGTTTCTCTTCACCGCCTCGTCGTCGTCCTTGAACACGGTCAGCGGGTTGTACGACACGCTCCAATCGAAGTAATCGGTTTTTTCGATACGCTTCACCACGCCCACCAGGTAATACCCCACCGGTAGCAGGATGATGGAAACCAGCACCTTGTAAGACCAGGTGGTGGCGATGATGTTGACCAGCTCCTGCCCGCTGTAGCGCGACGACAGGCTGATGGGATAAGCGGTCATCAGCAACACCGCCTGCGCCAGCATGGACGCGATCACATAGCGGACGAAGAACAGGCGTCCGGCAAAAAACACCTTCATCCGCGACACGACGAAGCCATTGCAGAAGTAAGACGCCGGCACCGAAATCCAGGTGCCCACCATCACCCGCCAGAACTCGTTGAACAGCAGGTAATACTGTTTCGAGATCTCGTTATTGTCCGGCTGCAGCAGCGCAAAAGCGTTGATTATCAACACGAAGAATGTCTGGCACGCCACCAGTATCCATACCGTGCGGCCGCCCAGCTTATAGCCGTACACCTCGGTGGACACCGTGGACAATAGATAGCACAGCGAAAACACGATGCCGCTGGCGGTGATCTTCAAGCCATGAATATCCAAAGTCTTGTACACCAGCGAATCGCACACCACCATGATGGTCACCGACAAGCCGACGATCAGACCGTAAACCCTGAATTGCTCCACTCTACTCATCCCGCGCTGAAAGTTTTGATTGCCTTGACCGCGACGCCCAGTACCTCGAACTCGCGGCAGATGGACGGCTGCAGATCATGCATCAAGGAAATGCTTGAAAACAGGCAATGCTCGCCGTCGATGAACACGCGGCGGAAGCATGGAGGTTGGCCGGCAATGCGGACCAGCACCACGTCCCCATCCGCCGGGCTTTCCTTGCGCGCCACAATGAAAACGCTGCCTTGGGAAAAGCTGGGAAACAGCGCATCGTTGTTCAGCACCACGGCGAACGCGTCATCGGCGTCGAAACCGGCGGCGTCGACGAAATAACGGTCCGGCTCTATCGCCATGCCATCACAAAACAGGCCCACCTCAGTGAACTTGACCAGAGGCACCGCCCGTGCGGCACGGCTTTCTCGAGCGCCCCGCCCCAGCTCGCCTTCGATGAAATCACTGAGCTTGACGTCAAAAAACCGGGCCAATTCCATCAGGGTCAGCAAAGTAGGATTGCCCACCCCGCGTTTGATATTGTTGATCGTCGCCACGCCAAGGCCGATCGCCTCGCTCAAATGCGCGGCATCGACACCTGCGCGCTCCATCAGATAAGCCAGGTTTTTCGATGCATTGCGCAGCAATGCCGCGCTTTCGCCCTCTTCTTTCCACGCCGCCCTGCTCATTCAGCCCCTCCATGAAAAACAAACCAATAGCGAAAATCATTATTTTAATTTAACACGAAACCATGGCCGCCCTATTTTAACCATCATGAATCAGGGAAACAGCCAAATGAAACATACTGTTTGCATTCAGATATTTCACCCACCCCAACTGCTATTATTTTAAATAGAAAGACAATATAATAAAACCGCAACACTATAACATTCATGGCACCGGCAAGATACTCGCAGGCAAAAATTAAATAACTAAAAAAGTATTAATCAAAACAATTAAAGGCAGCACAATGCCACGCGTAAAACGGCGAATATCCAGAGCAAGCCAGTCACGCGCGGCACCAGACAGAGGAAACCGCAAAATGAGAATCTCGGAAGACGAATTCGCGCTGGATGTGATTGATGGCGAACCCGCCATCATCACCCAACCCTGCATGATCGGACAGCCGGGCAGCGAGTGGGAAGGCTCCCCGGTATTCAAGAAAACCTATTTGCTGGAATTGATCAGCCGCAGCCTGGAACACGATGTCATCAAACTGGAAGACATCCAAAGCCTGATCCAGAAAACCGGCCAACGCCGCTAGACCGCGCAAGCTCCCGCGAATCCGAGCGGGAACTGGCGAAAACGGCGGAACACGCGAAATGCCCATGCGGCGCATGCGCATTTCAAAGCCACCCGCACTCGGCACGACCGCGCCGCAGCGCGATGGGCAGTGAGCGGCTTCCCGACGCTCGGCCGTGCCCCGCGCGGCCATCCCCCTGTTCTCCCGCCCTGGGCTTGCGCTAAACTGGGCAGCATCCAAGACAATGGCGTATAGCAATACGCAAAACCATTCCAGGCGCCCATGGCGCGCGGAAGCGATCCCACAGGCCCAGACATGCCCCATCTGACACTCGAATACAGCAAGAACCTCGACACCTTTTCCGCCAGCGCGGCGTTGCTGGACATCAACCGCGCGCTACTGGCCAGCGGTCAGTTCGAGGAAGCCGACATCAAGAGCCGCGCCATCGCGCTGGACTGCTGCCAGATCGGCGTCCAGGACCTGCCGCGCGCCTTTATCCACGCCAAGCTGGCCATACTCAGCGGCCGCAGCCCGGAGGAAAAACAGCGCTTGTCAGAACTGAGCCTGCAAGCGCTGGCCGACAGCGCCGCGCTGCCGCCGGACGTGGAAGTGCAGCTGTGCGTGGAAATCCAGGAAATCGACCGCGCCAGCTACGGCAAACGCTTTATCGCCCGCTAACGGAGGGACACACCATGACAGCGCTCAAACTCGCATCCCGCGGCCTGCTCGCCGCCGCCCTGATCGCCGGCCTGTCCGGCGTGGCCCGCGCCGCCGACGACATCGACCGCGTCAGCCTGGAAGGCACGCTGGGCCAGGAACGCATCGGCATGACCCTGCTGATCAAAAACGGCAAGACGCTGAGCGGCGGCCATTATTTTTATGGCCGCTACCTCAAGGACATTCCGCTACGCGGCAAGCTGCAGGGCGAGACCCTGCGCCTGAGCGAGGCCGGCGGCGGCGAGTTCCAGCTGCGCTTCAAGAATAACGGCGGCGGCGACGGCCAGCCGCTGGGCTTCGACAACAGCGTGGGCCTGGACGGCAGCTGGACGCTGAAAGCCAAGACCCTGCCGGTGGCGCTGAGCATAGGCGACATGGCTCCCGCCGCCGACGGCCGCTGGTACCAGGATGTCACCGAGGAAAGCGACGCCGCCTTCGAGGCCAGGGTGCAAGGCTTCCAGCGCGCCGCGCTGGCCGGCCAGGCGCAGCAGGCCAGCCGCTATGTGCATTTCCCGTTGCGGATCAACCACAAGGGCAATAGCCGCCAGATCGCCGATGCGCGCCAACTGCAGGCGGAATGGAGCGGCATTTTCACCCCGGCCTATCTGGAGCAGCTGCAACTGGCGATGGCGCACGATCTGTTCGTGCGCAATGGCCAGGCGATGCTGGGCAGCGGCGTGGCCTGGTTCGACGCCAAGGGCGCGGTGGCGCTGAATCTGCCCGACTGAACCCGGCGCGGACCGGAAAAGGCGGCCAAGGCCGCCTTTTTATTTTGGCTGAAACAATACCGGATCAAAATATGCTGCAGTGCAATATGATCCGCGTTATGCTGAAACCGCCACCCGCCACCGGAGCCCGCCATGCATGCCGACCTCTCCGATCCCACCCTGCTGCGCCTCAACGAACACCCGCAACGCCGGCAATTGAACAGCGAAGCCCATGCCCGGCCAGCGCTGCAGATCGCCGCCGATAACCGTCTCAGCTACCTCGCCTATCTGCATCGCCACATCAGCCATGAGCAGGAACTCTGGCTATACCGCGAGCTGGCGCAACAGCTGGAACTGCCCGCCCCGGACCCCAAGGCCAGCCAGTTTCAATTGCAAGCGCCGTTTGGCCGCGTGCGCTGGGAGCGCCACGGCGAGTTCTCCACCCTCAGCGTGCAGGCCCATGGCGCGGAAACCAGCCCCTTCGCCCAACCCGCGCTGCAGGCGCTGCCCGCCGGCTGGCTGCCGCTGCTGCCCGGCAATATGCTGGTGGCCGCCCACGCCGCGCTGCTGCCGCCCGGCGCGCTGCCGCTGCGCATCGAAGACCTGGCCGCGCAATGCTTCAACGGCCACGAACTGGTGGGCGCGGAAATAGGCGATGGCGCCGGCCGCGCCTACACCGACTTCCGCATCCACGCAGATGGTTTCTCCCGCTATCTGCTGGCGGACTTCTACATGGGCCGCCGCCAGGCCGGCCGCATGCTGCAGCGGCTGCTGGAGCTGGAAACCTACCGCATGCTGGCCCTGCTGGCCTTGCCGGTGGCCAAGAGCATCGCCCCGGAACTGGCCAAGGTGGACGAAGAACTGGCCGAACTCACCGGCGCCATGGGCGATGCCGGCGCCGACAGCGAACCGCAGCTGCTGCATCGGCTCACCGAGCTGGCCGGCGCCACCGAAAACGCGCTGTCCCGCACCGATCACCGTTTCAACGCCTCGCTGGCCTATTACGACATCGCCCGCTGCCGCATCGCCGAACTGCGCGAACGCCGCATCCAGGGCCTGCAGCCCTTCCAGCAATTCCTGCAACGGCGGCTGACCCCGGCCATAGACACCTGCCGCGCGGTGGCCGCGCGGCAGCGCGCCCTGGCCGAGCGCGTCAATCGCGCCACCGCGCTGCTGCGCACCCGCGTCGACATCCGCCGCGAACGGCAGAACCAGGCCTTGCTCACCTCGATGGAACGCCGCGCCGCGATGCAGCTGCACCTGCAGCAAACCGTGGAAGGCCTGTCCATCGCCGCCATCACCTATTACAGCGCCGGCCTGATCGGCTACCTGCTCAAGGGCGCCAAGGCCGCCGGCCTGGCGCTCAATGTGGAACTGGCCACCGCCGCCGCGGTGCCCTTGCTGGCGCTGGCCATCGCCCTGGGCCTGCGCCGCGCGCGCGCCGCCTTGCGCCGCCATGGCGCGGTCGCCGGCATGGAACACGGCTGACACCTGTCACTTCAGCTATCCCTCCACCTGCCCGATATTAGCTATACAGGTAGCAAACTCCGGACAGCGAACTTGGCGGAGCCGGACTGGTCAGTTCATCATGCCGCCCCAGAACGGCATGGTGGACAAGCCACTACTCATTACGCCCGCCCCTCGCGCCGGCGCTCAAGACAAAGGAGAACACCATGCATGACCCGCTCTGTCTGGACATGCCTCCAGTGGCGATCAGCCCCAGCCTCACCGCCTCGCTACGCCAGTTGGACAGCTATCAAGCGCCTCTTTCTCTGGAGCAAATCCATCGTTTCCACAATGCCTTGCAACTTGGCCTAGAAGATCTGCAGCCCTTCCTCCAGTTCAGCAATGAGCGCTACCGCCGCAACCAGATCTACCTCAGCCCTCACTGCGAGCTCTTGCTGCTGTGCTGGCGCAGCACCCAGCGCAGCCGCATCCACAATCACCGCGGCAGCCTGTGCGGCCTGCGCGTGCTGCAAGGCTGCGCCACCGAAACCATCTTCGAGCGCACCGAGCATGGCCTGGTGTACGCGGTGGAATCCCATCGCCTGGCCACCGGCAGCCTCACCATCAACGGTAATCTGGACATTCACCAGATTTCCAATCTGCAGCCCTACGGCGAAGACCTGATCACCCTGCACCTGTATTCGCCGCCGCTGCGCAAGATGGAACTGTTCAGCCTGGAATCCACTCAGGTGGAACAGCCGGGCGATTCGCTGAGCTGGGTATACGAAATCTAAGCCATGCCCTCCAATCTCGCCGCCGAACTGTTTCCCGACCTGCTCACCCACTTTCCCTGGCTGGAAGGCGGCCAGCCTCCGTGGCTCTGGCTGAACCGGCTGCCGGACAGCCTGAGCCGCGTGCACGCCGCGCTGGATCCGGCCGAATGGACGCTGGACGGCGATATCGCCATCCACCACAGCGCCATGATAGAAGCCGGCGCCATCCTCAAGGGCCCGCTGCTGATCGGCCCCGGCTGCCGCATCGCCGCCCACGCCTATCTGCGCGGCGGCGTGGCGCTGGCCAATGATGTGACGGTGGGGCCAGGCTGCGAGCTCAAAACCTGCGTCATCGGTCCTTACTCGCGGCTGGCCCATTTCAACTTCGTCGGCGACGCCGTGCTGGGCGCGGACGTCAATATGGAAGCCGGCGCCGTCATCGCCAATCACTGGAACGAGCGCCGCGACAAGACCATCACCGTGCGCTGCCGCCAGCAGGCGTGGACCTTGCCGACGCAGAAGTTCGGCGCGCTGGTGGGCGATCACAGCCGCATCGGCGCCAACGCCGTGCTCTCCCCCGGCACCTTGCTGCCGCCGCACGCGGTGGTGGCGCGGCTGGCCTTGGTGGAACAGGACCCGATCCTGGATTGACAAGCAGCCGCAGGGCCCGCGGCCCCTCCAAGCCCGGCCTCAACCCGGCTGTTTCCAACGCTGCGCCGGCACCAAGGCGGCCATCTTGTCCGGATGGCCGCTCAGCGTCGGCGTCTGCTGATAGCCCAAGGCCTGCAGCTCCTGCCGCACCTCGGCGATCAGCGCGGCAAAACTGAGCGGCTGCGCCGCCGCCCGCAGCCGCTTGGCCAGGGTGAAGGTGAACGCGCCGTAAGCCGCCGCGCCGTGGTTGTACTCGGACGCCAGCTCCGCCTGCCCGGCGGCGAACAACAGCAAGGGCACATACGGCCCGGCGTGGCCGTAAGCGGCGGTGGCGGCCTTGAACGCCGGCTCAGAATCCGTCCACAAGGCCTTGGCCTCGCCCAGGCCATGCCGGCGCAGCTGGATCGCGTCCGCCGGCGCGACCCGGTCCGGCAGAAAGGCCCTGCCCGCCTGCGCCGCCTGCTCGGCGAAATCCCTGGGCACCCACATCTGATGCCGCGGCTCCCAGCGCAGCATGCGGTGACGCACATCGTCCGGCGGATCGATGCCGCGCACCGTCCGCCCGCCGCGCGCCATTCCCCCGGCATAACAGCAATCGAAGATGGCGACGAAATTGGCATCGTACGGCAACTGGCTGTAATAGCGGTAAAACTCCTTGTCGGTGAAGGCGTGCTCCGGCTGCCAATCGAAATCCACCGGCACCAGGGTTTCATCGCTGCGGTCCGGCTGACCGTCGGCGCCGTAGTGCGGCAGCTCCGCGCCGTGGCCGGAATAGAAAAACACCCGCTCATCGCCCGGCCCCACGCCGTCGGCCAGCCAGTCCAGCCGCTCCAGCAGCGCGTCGCGCGTCGCGCGCTCATCGCTCAGCACCCGGATATCGTCGGCGGCGAAGCCGCATTCCTGCAGCACCGAACTCATCAGATAGACATCGTTGACGCAGCCGTTCAGCCGCATTTCCGGCTTGGGATAGGCGTTGATGCCCACCAGCAGCGCGCGGCGCCGGGTGCGCGCCGCCGCCGGCAGCAAGGCCTGGACCAAGCGCGGCGCCGGCGCCGCCAGCGGCAGCAACTGCGGCAGCGCCTCGCCGCTCAGCCGCGACTGCGCCAGGTAGACCGCGCCGTCGTGGTTCAGCGGCGGGTCGGAGAAGGACTGAGTCAGCACATGACTGCGGGCGTCCTGCCAAGGCAAGGGCCAGGTGAACACCCGATCCAGCGGGTTGTATAGCTGAAACCATTGGCTGATGCCCTGGCCGTCGGCGTCGTATAAGGGCTCCAGCCGGCCGCCCAGCGCCTGGCGCACCGCCGGATTGGCCAGCTGCGAGCCGAAAGTCAGCAAGCCGCGGCCATTCAACGCCGCCGCCTCGCCGCCGGCCACCATGCGCCGGAACAACTCGTAACAGGCCATGCTGCCCAGGCTGTGGGCACAGACCAAGTCCGGCTGGAAGGCATCGAACTGCTGGCGCAGCGTCGCCGCCAGCGCTGCCCGCAAGTCCGCGTTCTCCACCCATTGCAAGGTCATGCCCGCGGTCCAGCGCAACACGCTCTCCATCTGGTCCAGGCCATCCAGCAGGCCCTTGTCGTCCTGCGGCGTCAACGCTCCGGCCGCCAGCGCGGCCAAGCCGCGGGCGATGGTCCAGGCGTCCAGCGGATACTGCTGGAACATCGCGTCGTAATCCGCGTACTGGAACTGGAAGGCCCGGCTACAGCCCGCCTGGCGCGCGCTGGCGCTGAACGCCTTTTCCCAGCGCTCCTTCCACGCCTGCTGCTCCGCCGCGTCCTGATGGCCGACCCCATGCACCATCCACACCTTGATCGGGCCGGCCGCCTCCCGCGGCGCCGGCGCCGCTTGCAGCAAGGCCGAGGCCCTGGCCTGATCGCTCAGCCGCGCCTCGATCTTGTCCACCTTGCGCAGCAGCCCGTCCGCGCTGGCGGCCTGCGGCGACAGCAAGGCGCGCGCGCCCGGCTCGGTATCGCCGACGCCCAGATAGTCCGCCAAAAAATCCACCATATAGGCCAGGGCCAACTGATTGCCATTGGGCTGCGCCGGCGCGGCGGCTTCCTGCGTCAGCGCCCGCTCCGCGCCCATCGCGCGCGCGGTCAGCACCGGCGACGCGGCGCGCGGGCTGGCCTGGAACAAGCCCGAGAACGGCTGCTTGAGCATCTCCGCCTGGCAGCGCGCGCCCAGCGCCGGCAGCTGCCATTTATTGCAGACATAGGCCAGCAAGCTGCTGTGGTCGTACACCGCATGATCGATGCCCGGCTGCAGCCATGGCGACGCCAGCACCGCCGGCACCCTCACGCCTAGGCGATCGAAGCCGAAGCCCAGATCGCCGTCCGGCCCCTTGGGCGCGACCCAGTCATCCGGCGGCAGCGCCGGCGGCGGCGCCACATGATCGAAAAAGCCGCCGTGCTCGTCATAGACCACCACCAGCAAGGTCTCCCGCCACAAGGCCTGGTTGCCGCTGAGCGCGGCGTAGACATCCGCGATCAGTTGATCGCCCAGGCCGATATCGTGCGGCGGATGTTGATCATTGGGCTTGTCGGCAAAGGGCAGTTGGAAGAAGCGCGGCTCGATGAACACGAACTCGGGAAAATCATTCGGCTGCGCTTGCGCCACATCCGCGGCGAAGCCGGAAAAGCGCTGGCGCAGGTCCGGGATATCCCAGGTCTGCCGCAGCAGCAGCGACAGCGAGATATCGTGGTAATAAATGCGCGAGCGTTTGCCGGCATCGTGCAGCCGGTTGAAAATGGTGTCCATGTCGTAGTGGCGGAACAGCGTGGGGATTGTCGCCACCCCCTCCGGCATGCGCAGATTGCCCTTGGTGGTGCCAGCCACCGCGAAAAAGCGGTTGGGCCAGGTGGGGCCGGGAATCGACGCGAACCAGTGGTCGCACACCACAAACTCCCGCGCCAGCGACTGCAACACCGGAATCGCGCCCGTGGCGCTGGTATTCAGCGGGAAATACGCCATCGCCTGGCTGATGCTGTCGCGCAGCGTTTCGGGCTTGAACTTGGTCTTGAACACCCCGTAGGCATTGGCGGCGAAGCCGTTCATCACCGGCGCGGCCAGATCGCCGCCCAGTTGCGCCTTCACGTCCAGAAACTCATGGCTCGGATCAAAATCCGCCGCCTCCCCCAGCGACTTGGCGTCCAGGCTGGCCTTGGCATTGCCGCTGAACGGCAGCGGCGCCGGATCGTCGGGAATATGGCTGGGATGCCGGGCCACATAGGCCTGGGCATTCTTCACGCCTTCCAGCCCCAACAGCTTTTGGTCCAGATCGCCCAGCAGATGATCGAAGGACCGGTTTTCCAGCATCAGCACCACGACGTGGCGGATTGGATCGTTCATTGCGTGTCTCCCGGCATTGCAGCAAGTCCGCGTTCTAGCCCATGGCGACGCCCGCCGCGCCATTCCGCGCGGCGGACTTTGGACTGGTTCTAACTATATTTGCCAGCCAACGACAGCGCTGCCCGGCAAACTACCTAGTCGCCGCCTTGACCGCCCCGCTGCCGCTGGGCACAATCCCCCCCATGCCGCCACAACCGCGGCATCCAGATTGGCGTCTGGTATTACCTCGGCCGCGCCGAAGCCTTGGCTTCCGCTCGCATCTTCATGGCAAGCAGCATCCTCCATGGCGATGAATTGCTAGACGTCGATCCTGCGCCCCTTAACGGGTTCAGGTGTCTTGATCTTGTAAACGACAGGAGAAGCACCATGTCCCAAACCTTTCCAAGCCGCCGCCACTACCGTCCCGGCACCCAGCCCGTACCCCATCAGGAACTACCCTTCGCCGCCCTCGTGCCGGACCGTCCGCGCGTGCACTGCTGGCAAGTGCCGCCCGCCGACGACTATCACAAGGCCTATCGCATCGGCCGCGAATTCGCCGGCCACTACATCCAGTATCTGCAGGACAATCCCAACAACCTGGGCAATATCCTGCTGGGGCGCATCGCCGGCGACGTCGACTTCGAGGTCCAGGGCGCGAGCAAGGGTTATTGGGCCGGCTTCTTCGCGCTGATCGAGCAAGTGCTGCTGTTCCCGATCGACATCTTCGACTACATCGACCGTCTCAACACTCAGGAGGACGCGCTGCGCGAGATGATGGCCAAACGTCCGGGAAATAGTAAATAACTTAAGCAGCGCCTAAAAAAGAAACACCCCGCCCGCGGGGTGCTTCTTTTGGCGGCCAGCAGCGCCGTGGCGCTACACCAAAGTTGGCGGCAGGCTGGCCTCGGGGTTCTGCGCCCTGACGAATTCCACCACCAGGCTGAACAAGGGCGAGGGCCGCCGCTTGAACAGCGGGCTGACGCGAGAATCCAGCAGCCGCAAGCCCCCGCGCGGATGGGTATCGGCTTTCAGCCACAGGCGATCCACCACCCCTCTATTGCCCTGGCCGTACGTCAGAAAACGGACGGCATCAATGGCGGCGACATCGACCTCGCGCCAGCGATATTCTGTTTCCACATTCACATAAGCGATCTTGCGGCCCAGCCAGTCCAGCCGCACCCGCTGCAAAAACACGCCGCAACCGGCAACAAAGGCCATCAGATTGATGCCCAGCAGCAGCACGCAGCTCCCGATCAAATCCTGATGCATGCCGCCATCCGGGTCGTGGTACAGGACCCAGCTCATGGCGATGGATACCGCCAGCACCATGAGCTGGGTATGGAATACGATGCGAAACCCGGTCAGCAGGGTTTGGCTGGAAGAATGTAAATCGGTCATTGCTCAACATTGCCATTACGGAATATTCACGCCCGGCCGGCATCACGCAGCGGCGGGAGCATGGGGTGGAATATAGTGCCCTAGTTCTGTGCCTATCTTCAATCCGCAAGCAAGCCGCCGCGGGATGAAATCAGCCCAGGCTGGGCGCTGCCGGGGCAAAACGTTAGAATCCCGCAAACCGCCTGCTCTCATTGCCGCCGCAACCTCATGATATTTTCCATCTACGATCTCATTTTCCTGCTCAGTTCCGACTGCTTCAGCCCATATTTGTTCGAGAAGCCGCACAGGCCATCCATGGAAGAGATACGGCGTATCGCCAGGGAGACGAGCCTGGCCATCATGGCCGATAGCGTCTGTTATTTCGAAACGGCGGACTTCTCCGCGGAAGGGATCGCTGGCGTTCAGCAACGCTTTCTGGCACAGCTGGAAACTAGTATCGACGACACCGACGCCATCAAGAAAACCAAGCGGCTGATACGAATCCTGGAAAATGTCGATGAGCAACGAACCCTTGCCGAAAACTTCCTCGCCAGCACTTGCGCGCACCTTTACTGGCTGAACACCGCCTGTCTGACGCAAGCCCTGGACGACATTCTGCTCGGCATCGCCGCCAAGGTGGAGCCCGTTGGCCTGACGACGCCCGCCGCCCACTCGCTGGACTGGTCGGCCATCAAGGTCCTGTGGCAAAACGCCCGTTCCGAATGGGATGGCTATTTGAAAAGCATCACCGCCGAAGTGCCAGACGGCCTCTGCTCCGCGTTCAAGCATTTGTTAGAGGATGGCCAGGCATTGGACTTTATTCATCATTGGCAGCAGGTGTTGAATCCTGACGAACGCCGCTACTTGATGGCATTCCTGAGCCGGGAGGGGGAACAAGGCCTTGCCATCAACCCGCGAGCCCGCGATGAATATCGGGCCATGATTCATGCCTTATGAGCCAGGCGGGCAAAGCCCGCAACTCACGACAGATGACACCGCAATGGATGACAGCGACTTTATCAAGCTATTCGAAGCTGAAGAAGAACTTGCCCAAGGCAGGGATCACGCCATCAAAGACCTCATCCCCCTCATGGAGTCCAAACAGGATATCGATGGCACTCCGGTGCTGTTCATCGTGGCGGGAGGGGAACACGCCCTGGACTACCTGATGGCCAAGCACCCTCATCTGCTCGCGCAAGAGGACCGGAACGGGTTCAGCTTATTGCACACGGCCACCGCCGGCGGCTCCGATGTCTGTTTTGAGAAAGTGCTGGCTTTTTTCGCTCAGGCTCGGCGTTTGAACGCAAAAGACAGGAATGGACTGAGCCCGCTAGCCATTGCCGCCAAACTAGGCAACGCTCATAGAACCGGCCGCCTCATCGCCCAGGGCGCCGAGGTAGCAAGCCCGCTGCTCAAATCCAGCCCGTGGTATCAGGCCGTGATCAATATCCACGGCGAGGATGCGGCCATGGATTGCCTGCGCGTCATCCGCGACAGCGGCAACACCATCACCGCAGATGAACAGCAGGTGCTGCTCGCGGTGGCCCGCTCTCTTGGCAACAGCCAGCTGGAACACTGGCTCCAGCACCACCTAGACACTCAGTAAAGCAGGCTCAATGAAAAACAAGCTCCAGCTATCCCGCTCCATTATCAGCTACGACGCGCTCAGCGATGTCGCTGAAACCTTCGACCTTGGCGATGAGGAGTTCCTGTTTTCCTTGAAAGAAGACATGCTGCAGATCAGTTGCCCGTCGCTAGACACCCTGGTCGATGTCGGCTGGTATCCGGAATTCAATCCGCGCGGCCGCTTCCGCATTTATGTGATCCAGCATGAAAACTGGGATCAGCCGCTGGAGGAAAGCACGGCCCAGAATCTGCCGCAGCTATTCGACGCGCTGGCCGCCATCATTGAACGACATGCGCTGTAAGAACCTGTTTACGATCCGCCGCGCGTCGTGAGACCTCACACGGTGAGTACGTCTTCGAAATGCTCATGTACCACCTGTACATTCCGCTTTTTCGCTCGTTTCCGCCTGGCCTCGCCTTGGCTCGCGAGATCGTAAACACGTTCTAACGCTGCGCCGAGGCTCGGCTAGTAACGCGGTTTCTCGAATAGCATCTTCAGCGCCAGCCCACCTAGCACCGAACCCATGATCCAGCGTTGCGCCACGCCCCAGGCCGGGCGCTTGACGAGAAACGCGGCCATGGAGCCAGCGCTCAGCGCGATGATGGCATTGACGCTGACGCTGATCAGGATTTGGGTGAAGCCAAGCAGCAGCGACTGGGACAAGACATTGCCGCCGGCCGGGGATAGGAATTGCGGCAGCAGCGCCAGATACATCACGGCGATCTTTGGATTCAGCAGATTGGTCAGAAAGCCCATCATGAACAGCTTGCGGCTGCTGTCCGGCGCCAGCTCGCGCAGCTGGAACGGCGAACGGCCGCCGGGTTTCAAGGCCTGCCACGCCAGGTACAGCAGGTAAGCCGCGCCGCCAATGCGCAGAGCGTCGTAGGCATAGGGGATCGCCAATAGCAGGGTGGTGATGCCCAAGGCCGCGCACAGCATGTAGAACACGAAGCCCAAGGCCACGCCCGCCAGCGAAATCAGCCCGGCCCGCTTGCCCTGGCAGATGGAGCGCGAGATCAGATACATCATATTGGGGCCGGGGGTGATGACCATGCCCAATGAGACCAGCGCAAAAGCAAGCAGATTCGAGTATTCCGGCATTGTCGCTCCCAATGATAGGTTTGCATTTCACCCCGTTCCCGCGCGCCCTTGCGGCGGCGGGGAGCGCTTATGCTACACGACTCCAGCCCCGGCCGTGTTCACTTCTCGCGCCCCCGCCGCTGCTCAGCCGCTCAGGCCCAGCGCTTTCCGCAGCTGGCCGCCGGCGATGTCGAACAACGCGCCCGCGGCCGGCGTCAGTCCCAGCATGTGGATGCAGCCATGGACCATGCCGTCCAGCTGCCGCAGCGTCGCCTTGACGCCGGCCGCGTTCAGCCGCGCGGCGTAGTCCTCCGCCTCGCTGCGCAAGGGATCGAACTCGGCGGTCAGAATGGTCGCGCTCGGCAGGCCGGCCAGGCTAGGCGCCAGCAGCGGCGACACATAGGGCAACGCCCCCTCCGCCTCTTCGGAGAGATAGGTATCGAAGCAGAAACGCATCAGCTCCCGCGTCAGGTAATAGCCATCGCCGTAAGCCTGATAGGAGGCGCTGTCCATCTGGTGGCTCAAGGCCGGGTAGATCAGCAGTTGATGGGCGATGGCCGGGCCCGCCAGATCGCGCGCCAGCAGGCAGGCCGCGGCGGCGAGGTTGCCGCCGGCGCTGTCCCCGGCCACGCCCAGCCGCTTGGGGTCCAGACCTAGCGCTTGCGCGTTTTCAAAGGCCCAGCACAGCGCGTCGTACACATCGTGCAGCGGCACCGGATAGCGGTGCTCGGGCGCCAGCCGGTAATCGACGGACAACACCACGCAGCCCGTGGCCTGGGCCAGCGCGCGGCAGGGGTTGTCGTAGACCTCGGCCGAACCCAGGCACCAGCCGCCGCCATGGGCGAACACCAGCGCCGGCTGCGCCGCGTCGCGCGCCGCGCAGGCCTCGGGCCAATAGCCGATCACGCGCAGCGGGTGGCCGTCCCGCGCCCTCAGCTGGAACACCTCCACCCGCGCGACGCGCGCCAGCGGGCCATGCTGTTGACGCAGCCCGGCGTCGGTGTCGGCGCGCAGCCGCGCCATGTCCATCGGCGCGCCGGCCTCGCCCGCCGCCGCCTGTTCCAGCCAGTGTTGAATCTTGCTATCCAAGGGCATCTCAGGCCTCGCTTTCGAGGAAGGGCAGCAGTTCGGCGATGAACGCCTCGGCCGCCTCCTCCATGATGAAATGGCCGCAATCCGGGATCACCACGCCGCGCAAGTCGTCGGCCCGGCCGCGCATCGTGTCCAGCGGCGCGTTGCCGGTGGCGTGCTCGGCGCCGATGGCGAGCACCGGCATGGCCAGCTTGCTTTGCGCGCGCAGCTGGTTCTGACGGATGGTTTCGGGAATCGCCCGGTAATAGGCGAAGCCGCCGCGCAGGCCGCCCGGCGAGGAGTAGGCGTCGATATACACCTCCGCCGCCACCCGGTCGCGCCGCCATGACCAGCGCTGGAACATGAAGTCCAGGTAGGCGCGCTCGCGCCCGGCGATCAGCGTTTCCGGCAGATCGGCCAACTGGTTGAACATGAAATGCCACAGGAAGATGTTTTCTTCCGGCGGCGCGAAAATCGACGGCGCCGGCGCCAGGCCAGGGATCACCGCCTCAGTCAGCGCCAGCCGGCTGACCACGCCGGGGTGATCGCTGGCCAGCGCGTAAGCCAGCCACATGCCCACATCGTGGCCCACCACTTGGTAACGCTCGTGGCCCAGCCGGCTCATCACCCGGTGCAATGTGGCGGCGGCGGCGCCGGTGTCGTAGCCGCTGTCCGGCCGGCTGGAAAATCCAGTGCCCGGCGGGTCCACGGCGATGGCCAGGAAGCCATGCGCGGCCAAGGCGCGCATCACATGGCGCCAGGCATACCAGGTTTGCGGCCAGCCGGGGATCAGCAGCACCGGCCGGCCCACGCCGGCGGTGACCACATGGACGCGCAGGCCGTCCAGCCGCACGTAGTCGTGAATGAAATCGGATTCGGTGTCGATAAGAGGAAGTGCCGACATCTGTAGTCTCGCTGAGAAAGTGGATGGAAAGTCAGGCGATGCCCAGCATCGCGCGGATTTGAGACTGATCGACCGCGGCGCCGGCGAAGTCGTCGAACACGCGTTCGGTCACATGGATGATGTGGCGATTGATGAAGTCCACGCCCTCGCGCGCGCCGTCCTCCTGGTCCTTGAGGCAGCATTCCCACTCCAGCGTGGCCCAGCCCTCGTAGTCGTACTGCGCCAGCTTGGAGAAGATCGCCTTGAAGTCCACCTGGCCGTCGCCGAGGGAACGGAAACGACCGGCGCGCTCCGTCCAGCCGCTGTAACCGCCGTAGATGCCTTGCCGGCCATTGGGTCGGAACTCGGCGTCCTTCACATGGAACATGCGGATGTGCTCGTGATAGATGTCCAGGTAGGCCAGATAATCCAGTTGCTGCAGCACCAGGTGGCTGGGGTCGAACAGCATCTTGCAGCGCGCGTGCTGGTCCACCTGCTCGTAAAAGCGTTCGAAGCTGGTGCCGTCATGCAGGTCTTCGCTGGGGTGGATTTCGTAGCACAGATTGACGCCGTGTTCGTCGCAAGCGTCGAGAATCGGCCGCCAGCGCCGCGCCAGTTCTTCGAAGGCGGTTTCGATCAGCCCTTCCGGCCGTTGCGGAAACGGGAACAGATACGGCCAGACAAAGGAGCCGGAAAAGGTGCCCATCTCGCTCAGGCCCAGCCGCCGCGAGGCCTGGGCCGCCTGCCGCAGCCGTTGCAGCGCCCAGGCGGTGCGCTCCGCCGGCTTGCCGCGCAGGCTGGGCGGCGCGAAGTTGTCGCACATCGCGTCGTAGGCCGGATGCACGGCGACCAATTGCCCGAAGATATGCGTGGTCAGCTCGCTGATCCGCAAGCCGTGCGCGGCCAGCGTGCCGGTGATTTCATCGCAATAGTCCTGGCTGGCGGCGGCCCGCTCCACATCGATGAAGCGGCTGTCCCAGGCCGGGATCTGCAAGGCCTTGAAACCGGTGCGCGCCGCCCAGCCGGCAATGCCGTCCAGGGTGTTGAACGGGGCTTGATCCGCGCCGAATTGCGCCAGATGCAGGCTGGGTCCTTTGAGGGTTTTCATGTATCGTCCTTAATTGTTTGTCAATCGACAAATAATAGACAAGGCCAGGACTACACGTCAACAGCCGGCCGCGATAAAATTCTGCCCGGCAAGATGAAAGCGAGAGGAAAAGATGGCAGGCAGGCCTAGGGAGTTTGACCGGGACCAGGCGTTGAAACAGGCGATGCTGGCCTTTTGGCGGCGCGGCTACGAGGGCACCTCGATGTCGGATCTGGTCGCGGCGCTGGGCATCGCCTCGGCGCGGATCTACGCGGCATTCGGCAGCAAGGAGGACTTGTTCCGCGAGGCGGTGGCGCTCTACACCGCCGGGGACGGCGGCTTCGCCGATCTGGCGCTGCGCCAGGAGGCGGATGTGGCCGCCGCCATCGAGCGCATGCTGCGCGACGCGGTCATGCTCTACACCCAGCCGGATTCGCCGCAGGGCTGCATGGTGGTGTCGGCGGCCACCAATTGCTCGGAGCAGAACGACGGGGTGCTGGAATGGCTGCGCGCGCAGCGCCATGAACGCACGCAATCGGTGATGGACCGGCTGCGGCGCGGCGTCGCCGACGGCCAGCTGGGGCCGGATACCGATGTGGATGCCCTGGGCGATTTCTACGCCGCGCAATTGCACGGCATCTCGGTACAGGCGCGCGACGGCGTGCCGCGCGAGCGGCTCTTGGCGGCGGTGCGCGTCGCGATGACGCCGCTGCTGCAGGCGGCCATCAAGCGTTGAAGCCCGGCCGCCTGCGCCGGTTCAAACCTTACCGGCCCGCGGCCACTCCGGAAACAAGGCCTCGGCCAAATGCATCGCGCGTATCGGCAAGCGGTGCGCCCAGGGGCGCACCTGGGCGGCGCAGCGGCTCCAGTGCTCGTGGCTGAAGATCCGGCTGGGCGCGCCGGCCACCCATACCGCCAGCGCCAACGCGGCGCGCAGCGTGTCCGGGTCCGAGTTCAGGCCGGCATGAGCCTGGGCCGCGGCGAGGATGGCTTCGCCTGACGGCAGCGGCGCGCCGGCGGGAAACCCCAGCCGCGCCAGCGCTTTATCTATGCCCGGGCTGCGCACGGTTTCCGACGCGGCGGCGGCGGCCAGCAGCAGGCCGGCCGCCTGCGCCGCATTGCCCATGCACCATTCCGCCAGCAACGCTTGCGCCGCGCGCGGCGCCGGCCAGTTTGCAGGGCCCTCCTCTTCCAGACGGGCGACATCCGGCAGCAGCGTCGCCAGCGCCTGCCGCACCCGGCGCGCCACCACCGGGCTGTTGCCCTGATGCCAGAAGTTGAAGATCAGCGCGGCGCGCGGCTGGCGCGTCGGCGGCGTGACCGAATGATAGGACTGAGCGCCCATTTCGAAGCCGACGGCCAGATTGGGATACGGGCGTATGCTCTGACAGATGGCCTCCGGATCGTCGCCGGCATGGATATTGAACAGGCCGCCGTCTTCGGGACTCAGATCATGGGTGAATTGCAGCACCACGCGATAGCCTTCATCGCCAAGGCCGGGGCTGTCGTTGTGCACGCCGATGCGCTGGCCGGGCAATTGGCGGCGGCCTTGCACCTGGATGTCGTCCGCCGACAGCGGCGCCTGGAACAGCGTCTGGACACGGCCGCGCATTTCGTTCAGAAAACCGCTGTGCAAAAAAGCCGGCGCCTCCGCCCGCTGCGCATAGTGCCGGCGCAGATCCAGCCGGCTGGCGACGCTGACTGCGCTCTGCTCCCACGGCAAGGGACCGCCGAGCACGGCGGCGGCTTGCGCCGCCACGGCCTGGTCCAGGCTGTCCACACAGAGGAAATGGCGGTACGGTCGTTCGAAGAACAGGATGTTGTCCAGCATGGCGGGCCTCCGTGCCCAGTAGAGTGCGCCTTGCGGGCACAGGCCAATGCTGCGAGCGCCACCGGCAAGACCCCTGAATGCGTTAAGACCCGCTAACAAAACCCCTGATCCTGCGTTGCGCCTCCTTGTCGTACTACTTGTACTGCCTGCGTCGGCGCGCCTTGGCTCAGGTGCGCTGCGCGGTTTTGTTAGCGGCTCTTAGAGCCTGTTTACGATCTGCTGCGCGTCGGCGGGATGGATAGAAATGGGCGTTGAAACCGAGCTCAGTGCTCATGTACCATCTGTACATTCCGCTTTCTCGCTCGTTTTCGCCTTGTCTCGCCTTAGCTCGCGAGATCGTAAACAGGTTCTAAGCCTCTTGGCCGTGGTCGCTTTACAGGGGTTTTGTTGGCCGCTCTAAATCTCCCGCATCAAAAAGCAGCGCCGATTTACACCAACGCTTTAACTATATTCATGCGTCCGCCATAGTTCTGTACGTTAAATTACCTACCCCGAACATCAGTCTTTCCCGCCTTGCGGCCCCGCGCCATCCCGCAGCCGCCAGCCTTCGGGGCCCGCTTCCAGCCAGCCGTCCAGTTCCAGCGCATCCAGGAAGGCATCGTCGTGCGACACCACCAACAGCCCGCCGCGATAGCCGCGCAGCATCGCTTCCAATGCTTGCAGGGATGGCAGATCCAGATGATTGCTGGGTTCGTCCAGCAGCAAGAGCTGCGGTGGCGGGTCGGCATAGAGCGCGCAGGCGAGCGCGGCCTTCAGCCGCTCGCCGCCGCTGAGCTGACCGCTGGGCCGCGAGGCCTGTTCAGCGTCCAAGCCCAGCTGGGCCAGCAACATGCGCAGCCGGCCTTCCCCGGCGGCGGGATTGACCGCCAGCAGCTGTTCCGCCGCGCCGCGCGCCGGGTCCAGCCCGGCCAGGTTCTGATCCAGATAGGCGCAGACCGCCTGGACGCGGACCTGGCCGGCGCGCGGCGGCAATTGCCCGGCCAGCACCTTGAGCAAGGTGGATTTGCCGCAGCCGTTGGCGCCGATGACGCCGATGCGCCGGCCGGCGCCCAGACTGAGGCTGATGCGGCGCGTGGCCTGCGGCGCGAACGGCAATTCCACCGCGTCCAGCGTGAACAGCGCGCGCGGCGCGGCGCGCGGCTGTGGCACGGCGTGCACGGTGATCTCGGCGGCGCGCTCCACTTGGCCGGCGGCGTCGCGCACCGCCTGCGCCAGGCGTTCGCGCGCGGCGTCCTGCTGCTGACGCAGCTTGCCGGCGCTGCCTTCGCTGCGCTCCTGCTGGCGGCCCAGCAGGATCTTGGCCTGGTTGGCCTCGCGCCGGCCCCGCTCGCCGCTCGCCTGTCTGCGCTCCAGCCGCTCGCGCTGTTCGTGCAATGCCCGTTCTTCGCGCTGGCGTTCATGCTTGCGCTGTTCCAGCAGCGACTGCGCTCGGGCCTGCTGCTGCGCCTTCTGCGCGGCGTAAAAGGCATAAGCGCCGCCGTAGCTGGCCAGGCCTTGCGGCGACAGTTCCACGATGTTGTCCATCTCTGCCAGCAATTGGCGGTCGTGGCTGATCAGCAGCAGGCCGCGCGGCCAGCGCCGCAGCTGCTCGATCAGCGCCAGGCGCTGGGGCCGGTCCAGGTGGTTGCTGGGTTCATCCAGGATCAGGAAATCGGCGCCGGAGAGCATGGCGCCGCACAGCGCCACCCGGCTGGCCTCGCCGCCGCTGAGCGTCTGGGCCGGTGTATCCACGCGCACATGCTCCAGGCCGCTGCGCCGCCATTCGCTTTCCAGCCGCTGCCGGAGGTCCCAGCGCTCGGCCAGCAGTTCGAAATCCCGCGCCTCCACGCTGCCGGCCTCGATGCGCGCCAGCGCGTCCAGCGGCGCTTGCAAGCCGGCCAGGCCGGCGGCGGTGGTCTGCGGCGACGCGGCCACTTGCTGCGCCAGATAATGCACCGGCCCGCTGCGCAGGCAGCGGCCGGCGCTGGCTTGCAGCTGGCCGACCAGCAGGCGCGCCAGCACGGTCTTGCCCACGCCGTTGCGGCCCACCAGGCCGGTGCGCTGGGGCTGGAACACCATATTGAGATGGCTGAACAGAATCCTGCCGTCGGGCAGCAGATAGGACACGTCGTCCAAAGTGAGATGGGTGTGCGTCATGAAGCTTCCAGGGATGCCGAACATTCCCCTGCGCGCAGGGGGCGGAGAACGTGGCCGTCCAGGAGGACGGCGGCATCAATGGCGCATCGGACGAAAACCTCGGGGCAAGATTGGGTCGCGCAACGGGGCGGTCGCGCGCGAAACCAGTATGGTAGCGCGCGCCGGGCCGCGCGCCAAGCGGGACAGGCAGGCCCTGTCCCGCTTCCGGAAGCGCTTCAATCCTCCTGTCTCATCGCTCGCCAACGCGCGGCGGGCTTTGAACAGGCGCTCACACCAGCTTGGCCAACATCATGTCCGCGGTCTGCAAAGCGCCCTCCACCCAGCCCTGGGCGTCGGAATAGGCTTCGCCGCACACATACAGCGGCTGGCCGTCCAGCGGCTGGATGATCTGCCGTTTCACTTCCCAGCTTTTCACCCCGATGTTCCAGCTGTTCCAGCCGCCGCCGAACGGATCGTCGCCCCAGTCGCGGAAGGCGGCGTTGCGCACTTTGGGCGTGTAGGACAGGCTGTGCATCACCGTCAGCTGGCGGGAAACTTCCTCGGTCATCATGCGCGGAGCCTTGTAGCGGTGCCAGCTCAGTTCATTAACGCGCACATGGTCGTCCGCGCCGATGAAGGGATCGGCCAGCTCGGCCACCTCCTTCCCCTCCTTCCAGGCGCTGTGACGACGGCCGCGCAAGCCGTCCCAAAAGCCGGTGTTGTCGCCGTCGTCGTAGCTGGCCAGCAACATGGCGTGGCCGTGCAAGGCGGGCTGGCCGTTGCTGCGTGGCCAGTAATAGGTCTGACGTATCGGCAAATCGGTGACGGAACGGCCGGACTTGACCGGCACGTAGTCGCCGTCGGCCGTGTTATAGCCGGTATTGAGCCACCAGGGGCTGTTGTAGGTGGTGAACAGCTTGAACAGCGGCCGCGGGGTGACGCTGGCGATCAATTCCTTGAAGCGCGCCGACTCCTGCAGCCAGGGGCTGGTGGCGGACAAGAGCTCCAGCGCGCGGCGCGGCATCGCCAGGATCAGGGTTTTGGCAGACACGGTCCGGCCCTGCGCCTGGAACTGGAAGCCCAACTCGCTGCGCGTCACGCCGCTGACCGGCGCTTCCAGGCGCACCTCGCCGCCGGCTTGTTCAAACAGCTGGGCCAACACCAGCGGCACTTGCTGAAAGCCGTTGCAAAACCCCTTGTATTGGGCCGATACGCCGAAATCCGACAGAAACCAGGGGATGGCGTCGGCGGCGTTCCAGTTGCACAGCGTGGTGTCGTAACCGCCGGTGTCTTCGGCGTATTGATAGGCTTCGCCGGTGATCACGCGGAACAACACGTTCCAGAAACCCTGCTGGTACAGCGGCACGCCGCCGAAGCTGGCGCTCTGCGCCATCAGCCGGCGCTCTTCCTCGGTCAGCGATTTATTGGTGATGCCGGGCACGATTTGCTCGATGGCGTCGATGATGACGGCGCCGCCGGTTTGGCCCCGGTCCAGGAAGTTGAGCCGGTACGGCACTTTGTCCGGTTCGGTGGTGAAGTCCTTCAAGCGCAGGTAAACCCCGCGCAGATAGGCGATGTTTTGCAACTCGTCCACCGGGAAGCAGTAGAGTTCGATCTGCTCCGGCTCCGGCAACAGCGCGTTCAACTCCTGGATCAGGTCGTAAATCAGCGGCTGTACTGTCGGCAGGATGCGCATGCCGCCCAGTTCCGCCACCATGTCCGGGATGTCCGGCGGTCGCACCGACAGCAGGCGGCCGCCGATGTGATCGCTGGCCTCGAACACCGCGATCTTGCTCTGGGGATAATGCTGCTGCAGCCGCCAGGCGCTGTACACGCCGGACACGCCGCCGCCGACAATGGCGATGTCGATGTTTTCGCTAGCCATGTTTGCTCGTCCTCGCTGAGTGAAGCCGGGATCAGAAAATCACCGGCACATTGGCCGGCTGGCCGTTGTCCGTGTTGCGCTGGGCATCCCCATCCGGAACGTGGAAGCAGTCCAGCCGCGGCTGGTTGCGATAGCGGGCGTTGGCCTGCTGCGGCGTGGGCGGCGGCTGGTCCAGGCCCACGGTCTGCATATCCAGCACATAGGCGCGGCCGGCCAGCGCGTGGTCCAGCCCACGCCGCACCGCGGCGCGCACCTCCTCCGGATGCGCCACCACTTCGCCCTCCATGCCGCCAAAGGCCTTGGCCAGGGCGACGAAGTCCGGTTTGGGCCGATGGATGCGCAGGTATTCCGGGTCCTGGGTGCGCGCCTGCCAGCCGTAGCCGGGCGCGTCGCCGTACATTGCCTCCACTTGCTGCAGCCCCATTTGCAGGGTGTGGTATTCGTGATTGTTGGTGATGATGTAGAGCACGCCCAGCTGACGGTGCTGCGCGGTCCACCAGGTTTGCGGGTAGAACAGCGAGGAGCCGTCGCCGGTGGCCGCCACCACGAAGCGGGTGTCTATGCCTTGGCAGCCTTGTTCTTCCAGCTTGATGCCCAGGGTGGCGGGCATGGACCAGCCCAAGGAGCCGCCGCCAACGCAGTAGTAACTGATCGGCGCGGCGGCCTCTTCGGTGAACGGCAGCAGATACTGGAACGGCGCCGGGTCCGACACCGCCTCATGCACGTAGACGAATTGCTTTTCCAGCCGGCGTTCGCTGATTTCCAGGCGCAGCGCGTCGGCGATCACCACCCCCCAGATTTCCGGCTGCCGCATCGCCTCGCGCAGATAGGCATCCCATTGCGAGCGCCGCGCTTCGGCCTTTTGCCGCAACAGCTCATTGCGTTGCCGCGCGGCCGCCGACGGCTGCTCGCCGATCTCCCGGTTCAGCAGCGGCAAAGTGGCCTTGATGTCGCCGAACAGCGCGCACTCGCCGTAGTAGTTCTTGCCGATGTCCCAGCTATTGTTGCTCAGGTAAACCTGACGCACCGAGGGCGGGATCAGCGGGCCGTCGCTGTACTTGAACACCGTGACCTGGGCCTGATTGCTGAAGCCGCACAAGAAGGCGACGTCATGGCCGGCGAAAACCTTCTGCAAGTCTTTCTGCCCGCCGGGCAGCTCGCCCTGCCAGTGGTAATCGCCGTTGGGAAAGTTGGCCAGGCTGCTGAAGGTTTGCAGCGACACCGGCGCGCCGATCAACTCCGCCAGCGCCTGCAATTCCGGCCAGGCTTCGGCGTAGCCGGCGGCGTCGCCCACCACGATCAGCGGGTTGGCCGCCTCGCGCAGCATGACGGCCGCCTGGCGGATGGCGGCGGCGTCGGCGAGGAAATGCGGGGAGATGCGGGTAATGCCCGGCAGGCGGTCGGCGTCGCCGATGCGACGCATGGTGAACTCCCAGGGAATGGCGACGAACACCGGCCCGTTGGGCGGCGCCATCGCCTCCTTGAAGGCGCGCTGCAGCACCATCGGCAGCTCTTGCTCGGTGCGCACCTCATGCGCCCACTTGGTGTATTGCCGCGCCAGGTCCACCAGATTGGAGGCCAGCAGCGGCTCCTGGGTGACCAGCTCGTTCTGCTGCTGACAGCACAGAATCACCAGCGGCGCCTGCGAACGCCAGGCGTTGAACAGGTTGCCGATGCCGTGGGCGATGCCCGGAGTGACATGCACCACCACCACGCCGGGCTTGCCGGTCATCCGCGCCGACCCCATCGCCGCGCCCATGGCGATGTTCTCGTGCAGGCACTCGATGTACTCCACCTGATTTTCCGGGTAGGAGGTGCCATCGATGATGGGTATTTCATTGGTGCCCGGCACACCGAAAATGCGGTGGATGCCCAACTGGCTCAATGCGTCGAACACATAGTCCCGGGCCCAGCGTTGCCGGCCGTTGCGCTGTTGACTATTCATACCGTCCCGCCCCTCTCCATAAGTTGCCGGTCTTATGTGAGTGGTAATCCAGGCGGGAGGAAATTCAATCCGGATAATTTCTGTGTCGAAAACACCAATGCGCTAGCCTGGAACGGCGGCCTTCGCCGCCGTTCCCTGCGCGGCAAGGCCCGCGCCGGCGCAGCAAAGCGTCGCCGCGCCATGCCCACCCCCATCCCAAAGGACAGCAAGATCCGCTATGGCCAGCCGCCGACATTGACTTTGCATGCCTGCCAAATTAAGGACTTTCCGCGTCAAGCCCTGAACAGGTAAGGGTTTCTACTAGGAGTCACGGCGGCGGATGCGCTCCGGCGCTTGTGCTAACATGGAGCGTTCCTGTCGCATCGGCCAGGCGCCACTCCGCCGTCCGCTGAACGGCGGCCTCGCCGCCCGCGCCACACATCAAAGGATAGAGCCGCCGGCCCTTGGCGGCGCCAAAATGATAACTAAGCCTCCGAAACTGACAACACAATGAACAAGACCAATACCGTTGACCATCTGCCGGTCTCGCAGCGCATCCGCAGCCGTCTGCAGCAAGCCGGCGCCCGTTTCCACGCCAACGACAATATCGCCGCCCATATCGAGGACGGCGAGCTGGATCTGCTTCAGGCGGAAGTGCAGGACAAGCTGAAAGCCGTGTTGGAAAGCCTGGTCATCGACACCGAGCACGACCACAACACCCAGGACACCGCCAAGCGGGTGGCCAAGATGTTCATCAAGGAAGTGTTCCGCGGCCGTTATGTGCAGATGCCGGCCAGCACCGAGTTTCCCAATGTGGAGCAGTTGAACGAGCTGATGATCGTCGGCCCCATCACCGTGCGCAGCGCCTGCTCCCACCATCTGTGCCCCATCATCGGCCGCGTCTGGGTGGGGGTGATGCCCAATGAGCATTCCAATCTGATCGGCCTGTCCAAGTACGCGCGGCTGATCGACTGGGTGATGACCCGGCCGCAAATCCAGGAGGAGGCGGTGTCGCAGATCGCCAACCTGCTGATGAAGAAGCTGCAGCCGGACGGCCTGGCCATCGTGATGGAAGCGGACCACTTCTGCATGCACTGGCGCGGGGTGAAGGACAGCAATAGCAAGATGACCAATAGCGTGATGCGCGGCTCCTTCCTCAGCGACGCCAATCTGCGCCGCGAATTCCTGTCCTTGATGCATAAATAAGGCCCTCGTCGCCGGCAAGACGGCGCACAACAACTAAGATGAAACGAGGCCGCGCCGGTCTGGCGCGGCCTCTTTGCATCCAAGGATGCGCTCACCGTCGCTTGCGCTGGCGCGAAACCAGGCCAACACCGCTGAAGAAATGGAATGCCGGTTCGAGGCATGAGCATTCCGCACGCCGTGCCCTCCAAGCCACGTTTCAGCCAGCGCGACGGATCGTGAACCGATTCTTAAGGGGAGAATCATGCTGGTACGTCTGACCTACTGCAGCCGCGCGCACAAATCCATAGACAGCGATCTGGTGGACGACATCATGATCGCCGCGCGCAAATACAATCCGGCCCAGGGCATCACCGGGGTGCTGTGCTACAGCAAGGACGTGTTCGTGCAGTCGCTGGAGGGCGGCCGCGCCGAGGTCAATCTGCTGTACCAGAAACTGGCGCACGATCCGCGCCACCACGCTCTGACGCTGCTGGACTACCAGGAAATCAGCCAGCGCCGCTTCGCCAACTGGAGCATGGCCGAGGTGATGATGGACAAGCTCAACACCTCCTTGCTGCTGCGCTACTCGGCCCAGCCGCGGCTGGATCCGTTCGAGCAGCCCGGCGCCAGCACCGCGCTATTGCTGGAGGCGCTGGCGGAGGCCGGCAGCACCCAGATCCGTCACTGAGCAGCGGTTACGCTCTGCTGCGCGTCGCTAGGCCGCGCCCGCCGCCTGCGCGCGCAGGCCCGCGCTCGAGGTCTGCAGCACGTAGGCAATGGCGATGCACAGCAGCGACAGGCCGGCGAGGACCAGCCAGAACTGGCTGGCGTGGCCGTGATTGGCCATCCAGCGGTAGATCGCGACCCCCATGCCTCCGCCCATCGATTCCCCCAGCGCGGTGCTGATGGACAGCACGCTGTAGCCGACCGCGCGGCTTTCCTTGCCGATCAGGGACAGCAGCAGCACATCCATACTGGGCGCGAACATCATCTCGGCGAAGGTGAACAGCAACACGAAGGCCAGCGCGCCGATATAGCCCGGCAGAATGAAGGGCATGATGAAAGCCAGCGCGAACGTGGCGTAAGAGGAGTGGACGATGCCCAGCGGCTTGCCGCCGCTCCAGCGGTGGGCGTAATGGGTGACCAGCAGTTGCAGCCCGATCACCAAGAGCGCGTTCAATGAATACAGCCAGCCCAGCTTGCCGGGCAACGCCAGCGTTTCCGAGACATAGAGCGCCAGCACATTGAAGAGCTGGCCGTACAGCAGCCAGCAAAAGAAGTTGATCAGCAAGAAGGGCGCGATGCCGGGCAGATAGAGCAGCTTCCAGTAAGCGAGAAAGGACGGCGCGCCGCCGCCGGGATGTTTCATGCCCAGCTGCTTGAAATTGAGGAAGGTCACGATGCCGGCGATGCAATAGGACACCGCGATGCCGATCAACACCAGCTGGTACTGCCCCTTGGCCACCAGGTACAGGGCCAGCGGCGCCGCCGCCGCCGCCGCGATATTGATGCCGATATAGGTGATGGAAAACAGCTTGGCGCGGTTCTCCATCATGTCGCTGGTCGCCGCGGCCAGTTGCTTGCTCGCCAGCGCGTTGATGGAGATGCCGGTGCCGGACAGGGTCAGCGCACAGGCGGTCAGATAAAAGTCCTTGGCGGCGCACAACAGGACAAAGCCGGCCGCAGCCATCACACAGCCTATCAGCACCGAGCTCGTCGCCGCCATCCGGTCCAGCCACGGCGCCAGCGGTATCTTCGCCGCCTTGGTCGTCAAGGTGAACAGGATGACGAGCATGGCGATCTGCTCGGCGCTGAACGCGGCCTTGCTGAGCGTGACCACCAGGGTGGAGACCAGGCCGTAGTAGCCCAGATAGGTCATGATGTAATGCGCGGTGATATACAGCACACTGCGCCGGACCGGATGCGAGTTCATGCTTGCCTGTCTTTATTTCGGATTAATCCAAGAAACGGTTTACGATCTGCCGCGCGCCGCCCCTGCCCGACAGCCGTGGGCAGGGACTGGCGTTCAGCCGAGGCCGCCGCTCTGCGCGGTCAGCGGCTCCCAGGCCACTTGCACCGCGTCGCGCGCCGCCTCGGCGTTGGCGACGGCCTGCTCTATCGTGTCGCCCACGCACAGCACATAACCCTGGCGGGAGTTGGACGATTTGAGCGTCTCATAACGCTGGCCGGCTTGCAGCTGACATTCCAGCCGGATCACGCCCGGCGCGCCCTGCGCCCGCTCGATGCCGCGCACGTCAAGGATTCTGGCGTTTTCATAGGAGAAGAAGCGGATGGCGGCGGCCTTGGCCACCGGCTTGCGCTCCGGACGCGGGATATCGGTGAGCACCGCCACGGTTTCGCCGGTGAGATTGACGCCGCTGACCATTTCACACATTTCCCAGATTTGGTCGCCGCCCACCCGGGTCTGCGATTCGATGATGCGGGGGCCGGACGGGGTCAGGCGGATCTCGGTGTGCGCGGGCCCGGTTTTCTGGCCGATGATGTCCAGGAAACGGCTAACCAGCTCCTTGACCGCAGCTTGCTGCGCCTCGTCCAGCCGCGCCGGCACCTGGTGGCCAAGCTCGATGAAACGCGGCAGCGCCGTGGTTTCCTTTTCGGTGATCATCGCGATCAGATGCTGGCCGTTGATGGAGAGGGATTCGACGCTGAATTCCGGACCGTGCAGGAATTCCTCGGCCAGGATGGGACCGTCCATCACCTCGCGGGAGCCGTTCCAGCGCGCTTCCAGGTCTTCCTCGGCGTCGACGAAGAACACGCCTTCGCTGAGGCCGCCGGCAAAAGGCTTCAGCACCATGCCCTCGCCCTCCAGCGAGCGGAAGAAACGCTTGGCGTCGTCCACGGTTTGGCATACCTGGTAGCGCACCGGGCTCAGGCCATGGCGGCCGAGCAGTTCGCGCATATCGATTTTGTCGCGGGTATGCAGCACCGCTTCCAGGTTGTCGCCCGGGATGCCGAGATCGATCGCGCATTGCGAGGCCGGGTGCAGGCCGTATTCTGTGAAGGACACCACCGCGTCGAACGGGTCCCTGGCGTGCCAGGCCCGCGCCAGCAGCAGCACCTCCTCCATGTCCTCGTAATCCATCACCGCATAGCGCGTGGCCGCGCGGTACTGCCTTTCGTTGACGCGCGCCAGCGTTTGCATCATCGAATAACGTATGCCCAGCTGATCCAGTTTATCGAGCGTGTGATCCAGTCCTCCGACGACCAGCACGTGCGCTTGCTTCATTTTCATCTCCCATGCAATATCCGCGGCCTGCGTGGCCGGCGCCGAATCAAGGGCGCAGTTTCGACAAATCGATGCCCATGCGCTTGGCCCAGACCCGATTGCGCATCATCACCACATTGAACAGTTCCGGATGGGTGAGCTTGACCTCTTCCGGATTGAGCGCCAGCGCCAGCAATTCCGCCATCCGCTGCCGGATGTGGGCTTGCAGATTGGCCTGGTCCAGGCACTTCCGTCCCAGGCCTATCGAATTGCTCAGCAATTTGATGCGGTGGAACCACAGCGCCGGCAGATACAGCACGTCGCCGGGCTGCAGCGTGCATTGCATCAGCCGGGTGGCCGGGTCCTCGGCCAGCGCGTGCAGGTCCGCGTCCCCCGCCGCCGTTTCCGCCAGGTTCGCGTCCGGACCCATGACGATCCAGTGCTTTTCGCCCACCAACTGCACATGCATGACATCGATGGTGTAGGAGTCCTGGTGCAGGCGGGTGACGCCGCCGCGCTGGCCCAGCCACAGCTGGTGGTTGGTGGAAATCACCTCGCCGTACAAGTCGCGGCGGAAGTCGTACTGGGCGATGTCCAACTCGGGCAGGTCCGCCGCCAGTTCCGGGCGGGAAGCCTTGTAATACCATTCCTGCAGATAGATGGGCTGGGTGTCCGGCCCTTCGTTGTTTTTCATCATCGCGACGAATTCGGCGAAGCTGGCCTGGGCGGAGCGCTGGCTGCTGTAGCTGTTCACCACCACCGGCGTGTCGCCGCAGCGCTGGGCCAAGTGCTCGAAGCTCCAGTCGCGCACCGCCGGCCAGTCGGCGGCGTAGCCTTCCAGAATCACCGGCCGCTGTTGATGGCGGTATTCCCGGTCGAAGGCCTCCTTGTTCAGGCCCTTGCGGCGCTCTATCAGCGGCGCCTGCCGCAAAACGTCGGCGACGGGACCGCTGGAGAACGCGTTTTCCACGGTATCGATGCTGGCGACATCGCGCCGTTTCAGGATATTCGCTTCAATCAGAATGGGAGCGTTTTGCATGACTTCCTCCAATAGACTCATTGGCGCGCGCGCGCCAGCAGGATGGTGTCCCGTATCGTCTTCAGCACTTGCGGCCGCAGCGTGTCCTGATGCGGCAGCCAGCGATGGATGAAATGCTCGCAGTCGTCCAGCCAGACGATGTGCTTGCTGCGGGCACTCCGGGCCGCCGCCAGATAACCGTCCAGCACCGCGGCCGGCACCACGTCATCTTTTCTGGCGCCTATGATCAGCAGATCGCCGTCGAAAGCGCTGATGCCGGCATAAGCAGGGGAATCCGCATAGGGACCCGGCCGGGCCAGGCTGCCGTCGAACCGGGACTCGACGGCATCGGCCGGATAGCAGGCCGGGCAGAACAGCACCAGGCAGGCCGGTTTCAGTATCGGCGCCAGCCAGGCGGCGAGATGGCCGCCCATGCTGGTGCCTATCAGGGTCAGCGGCTCGCGCTTGTCCAGATGCTCGGCCGCGGCCAGCACTTCGCCGTAGCGGCGCTGCAGGCAGGACTCCTCCATCACCCCGCTGCTGTCGCCGTTGCCGGAGAACTCGAAGCACACCGAACCCAGGCCGTGTTCGGCCAGGTGGTTCAGCACATAGCGTATGGTATGCCGGTTCGAGGTATGACCCAGTCCATGCAGGGTCAGTATGCTGCTGGCCGCGCCGGCTTCCGGCTGCACGCGGGTGGCGGCCAAGCGCTGCCCGTCGGCGTTGAAGGTGAAGTCTTCCGCTTTCATGTTCAAACCTCCCGGGAAGGTCGGACCTTCCTGTTCCGATTGCTGGTGACGATGGCTCAAGGCCTGGCCGCGGCGGCCAGTTCCGCGAAGCGCTCGTCGCGGACCCGCTCCCATTCCCGGCGCAGCACGCTGTAATAGATCACATCGCGGCGGCGGCCGCCGGGCATGAAGTTGAAGCTGCGCAGCACCCCTTCCTCCGCCGCGCCTATGCCGGCCAGGCCGGCGCGCGCGCCGGCGTTGAGGATGTCGGTCTTGAACTCCACCCGCTCGCATTCCAGCGTCTCGAACGCGTGCTTGAGCAGCTCGAACTTGACCGCGCGGTTGATGCCGGTGCGGCGCGCGTCCCGGCACAGCCAGGACCAGCCTATTTCCAGCCGCCGCTCGCCCTCGGCCAGATTGCCGTAGGCGGTGCTGCCGACGATGCGATCGGTCCGGCGGTCTATGATGGCGAACACGATGCGCGTGCCGTTGAGGGTGTCCTGTATCGCCTGCTCGATGAAGCGGCTCAGATCGTCCGGCGCCTGGATGCGGGCGACGAAGTATTCCCAGATCTCGGGCTCGAACACGATGCGCTCGAAGGCGGCGTAGTCGTCGATCCGGATCCGGCGCAAGCGCACGCGCTCGTTTTCCAGGGTAAGGTCCTTCAGGTTCCGCCAAGTCATTTCTCGCTCCTCGAATAAGTTTGGGCTGGGTCGCGTCTCAGAGTGTGTTTACGATCTGCGGCGATGCGGCGTTGAAAACGCCTTGTCTCGCTCTTGCCCGCTAGAGCATGAACAGACTCTCAGACTGAAGGCTGCGTGGCCCGGCCATCCCACATCAGCACCGCGTCGGCGGCAAACGCCGTCGGCGCGCGCGCGTGGCGCGCATAGATGTCCTCCAACTGCGCCGCGTAACGCTGGTGAATCAGCTTGCGCTTGGGCTTGAACTGGGAACTCAGCAAGCCGTTCTCCATCGAAAACGGCTCATCGGCGATCAGCGCCGCCAGGATGCGCTCCTCCGGAAACAGCCGTTGATTCATCGTCTCGATGTGCCGCCGCAGCGCATCGGCCTCCGCATCCGCCGCCGCAGCGGAAAGGATCGCCGTGACGAAGGGCTTGCCGGTGCCGTAGAGCACGCACTCCTGTACGCCCGGGTGCTGGCGCAGCCCCTCCTCTATCGCCCGCACCAGCACATTGCGGCCATTGGTCACCGTCACGATGTCGTCGACGCGGCCGTGGATGTAGAGGAAGCCGTCCTCGTCCAGGTGGCCGACATCCCAGGTCTTGACCTCGGCGCTGGGCAGAAAGCTCTTCTCGTTGATGCCGGGGTCGCACCAGGTATAGCGGCAATTGATCGGGTGACGGCTGGCCACGATCAGGATGCCGTCCTCGTCGAAGCGCACCGCCTTGTTCGGCAGCACCTTGCCCACGCTGCCCAGACGGAAGGCGCCCGGATGGTTTTTGGCGACGATGCAGGCTTCATTGCTGCCATAGCCTTCATACAGCGGCACCCCGGCCTCGTTGAAGAATTCCAGGACGGCGCGGCTGGCCGGCGCCGAGCCGGTCCACAGGTAGCGGACGCGGCCGCCGAGCGCGGCCTGGATCTGCGCGCCGCGCGCGGCGGGTTCGCTGTCGCCGTGGCGCTGCCGCAGCCGCGCGCGCAGCTCTTCGTAAAAGCCCGGCACCCCCATCACCACGGTGGGCGGGCTGGCCTGCGCCATGTCCAGCGCGCCGTCCAGATCGGACAGGGCGATATCGTGTCCAAACACCAGCGCCGAGTAGATCCAGTAACGCTGTTGCAGCAACACCAGGCGCAGGAACACCAGCAGATTGTCGCCGTCGCGGTGCGCGAACATCGCCTGCACCTCATTGATGGAGCTATTGGCGCTGGCGACGGTGGCTTCCAGGCCCTTGGGCGCGCCGGTGCTGCCCGAGGTGAACTTGATCGCGAAGATGTCGGCCGGATCATAAGCGGCGTGCAACGGACGCCAGGCCGCGTCCGCCTCGGCGTTGTCCGCCCAGGCGGCGATGTCGGCGATGTCGAAGCATGGACCTTGGCCGCTGAGGCCTTCGCCGAACAGCGCCTTCAGGCCGTAGATGTCGACGATCTGCCCGGGTTCGTAGCGGCCGGCCTCGAAGCCGGCGCTGACCCCGCCCAGTTTCAGGATGGCGAGATCCAGCAACACGAACTCGATACGGTTGCGGGACAGGATGCCCACCCGGTCGCGCGGCCGCACGCCCAACGCTTGCAGGCGCACGGCCACGCGCGCCGCCTTGCGGTCCAGTTCGGCCAGGGTCCAGCTCCGCAGCGCGCCGTCTTGCTGGAAACGGATCACATGCCGCTCATCGTCGCAGCGGCGCAGCGCTATCGTGTTGATCAGGTCAGCGTCTTCACGCGACGCACGCAGCAGGGCGTCGCTCATGGCCGCGCCTCCGCCGAACCGTCCTGCCGGCGCAGCGGCGTGAAGAACGCCTGCTCCGCCAAGGCCAGCAGCGTGCCAGCCGGCGTCAGTTCCACCGCTTCCGGCCAACGGTCTACGCGCTCCATGCCCAAGGCCTCGCCCAGGCGCTGAGCAAAGCGCGGCAGCAAGGGGCTGGCGGCCTGAGCCAATAGGCGGGCCGTGGCCAGTTCCAGCGCGATCGCGGTGCGGTATTCATCGCGCAACGCCGGATTCTGGCTGATACGCTGATTCGATTTGGCGAAACGCAGCGCGCCGGCCACCAGCCCGTCCAATTCTTCCACCACGCGGTTGAGGGCGAAGCCGTCGGCGCCGTAATGGGTTTTCAGGCTGGCCAGCCGCTGGTTCAGGCCGTCGAGATAGGCGGTGTGCAAGGCGGTCCAGCAACCGGCATCGGGCGCCCGCTGCCGGAACTCGCGCCGCAGGCGCTCGCCCAGGCCGGACAGCCAGGTCTGCCATTGACCCAGCAAGATTTCTTCCACGCAGTCATGGAAGTCGTCCAGCGTGAAATTGCTGCGCTCCTGCTCGCCGCGCGTGCGCGCCAGGTAGTAGCGCACCGCGTCGACGCTGTCCGGGTTCAGAATGTCCTTGCCCCACACCGCGTGCCGGCGGCTGGTGGAAAACTTCAGGCCGTCCAGCAGATAGAACTCGTTTTCGTTGTAATCGATGTCGCACCGCCAGTCCGGAAAGGCCATGCGGTACAAGGCCGGATACAGGATGGAGTGGTAATAGCTGTTGTCATAGCCGAAGAAGTGAACGATCTTCCAGTCCGGCTGCGGCTGGTCCGCCTTCCAGGGCTTGCCCAGCCGGCCGCCCAGCTCGGCGATGCCGTGCAGGAAGCCGTAAGCCATTTCCGGCCACACCCAGATCACCTGTTCGCCCTCGACCTCCTCCGCCGGCGGCACGCCCCATTGCGCCGGATGGGTGATGGGCACCCAGTAATCCTTGCGCGCCAGCACCCGCTCCGCCAGTTGCTGCAGCCGCGGCGACACCTTGCCCAGGAGCTGATGCTGCTCCACCGCGTCCTTGAAGGCGGACAGATTGATCATGTAGCGGCGGATGGCGCCGGTGACCGGCGTCGCGTCCGACAAGCGCGAACGCGGCGTGTCCAGGTCCACGCAATTGTTCGGCTCGCCGCACTCCTCGCAGATATTGCCGCCGCAGGGCGAGCCGCAGCTCGGGCACTTGGCGGAGACGTCCACCTCGTACAGATAGTCGCCGGTCTCGGCGTCGAACAGCGCAGCGTCGGAGCGCAATTGCGCGCCGCCGCGCACCAGGCGCGAGAAGAAATCGCGCAAGCCTTCCGCATAGCCCTCCGCGCGGGTGGTGACGGTGTATTGATCGAGATGGATGTCCATCAGATCCAGCGTGGACTTGATCGCCGCCGAGTAATGGCTGGCCACTTGTTGCGGACTGCTCTCTTCCTGGCGGGCGCGGCCCACCACATAGCTCTGGTAGTCGTCGCTGCCGGTCAGGTGGTAAGCCTCGTGACCGCTGGCGCGCAGGAAGCGCACATAGACGTCGGCGCCCAGATAGGGGCCGGACAGATGGCCCAGGTGCAAGTCGCCGTTGGGGGTGGGCGGCGTGGAGAACACGAATACCGGACGCTCCCGCAGCCGCGAGGCGCCATTGTCCTGCGCGGCGGCGTCGCGCTTGGCGGCGTCGCGCCAGTAGAAATCGCAGAAGCTCAGCGCTTGCTGGCCGACATTGCGCAGCACGTGTTTCTCGAAAGGTTTGAACAGCACCAGGCTTCCGGCGCGCACCGGCTGGGAATGACCATCGGCGTCGATCACGCCTTCCCCGCTCAGAATCAGGAAGGCTTCCAGCTCATCGTGCTTGTGCGGCTTGCTTTCCTGGCCCGGCGCGATGACGCCGTAGGCCAGCCGCACGTGTTCCTGCTCGCCCAGGCCGGCAATGGACGCCATATCGATACCGAAAGCGGGCGCCAGCTGCGCCTCCTGCAAGTCAATGATGTGCATGGTCTCAACTATCCTGTGGTAAGAGCGTGGTTGAGCAAGGCGAGCGCTTCCGCGGCGATGCCGGGCGCCAGCCGGTATCCGGAGCCATTGCCCGCTCCGGCAAACAGAATGCGTTGATGACGGCCGACGAATTGCACCAGCGGCTCCCGGCTTGGGCTGTAGGCATCGCAGAACACCCGACCGGAGCCCAGCTGCTGCGCCAGCGCCGGCGCGATGCCGCGCAGCGCCTCGCGGGCTTCGTCGATCTCGCGCGCCTCCACCCTGGCCTGCCGGCATCTGTCCGGCGTCACATCCCACTGCTGGCAGGTGTAGCTGAACAGCCAGTGTCCGCGCTGCGGCAGCGGCGCCAGGAAAGCGTCCTCGACAGGGAAAAACAGCGCATGCCCATGTTCCGGCGGGCGTTGCAGATGCAGGGCCACCACTTTCTTGACGCGGATATCGAGCGCGGCGGTCAGCTCGCGCCAACAGCCCTCATTCGCCCACGGTCCGGGACAGAGCACCACGGCGTCGGCGGCGAGGCTGCGGCCGCTGGACAGCAGCACGCTGACGCCGTCGACATGCTCGCGGATGGCTTCGACGCCGACGCCTTCCAGCAACTCGGCGCGCTCGCGCAAACGCCGCGCATACCATTGCGCCAGCCCCTGCACATCCATCGCGTGGCAGTCCGGCATCCGCCATACTTCCTGGCCATAGGGCAGCTCCGGCATCACCTGCCGCCTCTCCTCCGCCGACAAGGGCCGCAGGCCGGCGCAACGAGCGCGCACCTGCTCGGCGTCGGCCGCGCCGGCGGCGACGAAGAAGTCGAAGCCGTGCATGGGCAGCTGCGGATGACGCGCATGCAGCGTCTGGTAGTAATCCGCGCTCGCGCCGCTCAATCTGCGCACCCGCTCGGAGCGGCCCACCGGAAAATGCACGCCGGCGGAATACATCGACGCCCCGCCGCCGATCAAGCCCTGGTCCACCAGGCTGAGCCGCGCCCGCGGCTCGCATTCCAGCAGCCGTGCCGCCACGGTGCAGCCCAGGATGCCGCCGCCGATGATGACGATGCGGGGCCCGGTCATGCCCATTCCCTCCTCGGCTGGCGGCTGGTCGCGCGCGCCGCCGCCAGCGGTGCCCAGGACACGAAGGCGGCGTCCAGATGAGCGACGCGCGGCACATCCAGCATGCGCTGGATCACGATCTGGCTGCGCCACGCGGTCAGGCTGAGATTGGGATCGGCCAGGCCGCGCTGCTGGCGGATGCCGTTCAGGATGAACAGGCTGCGATTGCGCGGCAGTTTGCCCAGCGCCGCGTAATCGCGGTCGACGGCGATTTCCTCGCCCTCCAGCTCCAGACGCTCCCGCAGCGGCTGCAGGAAGGGCGTCGGCGCCGGCTTGAAACCGCTGGCCCAGATCACCACGTCGGCTGCCAGCGTCTCGGGCTTGTTGGCGCCCAGATGGCTGGCGGCGATGGACCAGCGCTCGCCGTCCTGAGTAATGGCGCGCACTTCGCGGAAGGGCAGCAGGCTGATTTCGATCGGGGCGCGCTCAATGAAGCGCAGCGAATAGATCTGCTGGTAGATGCTGCGCAGGGTGCACTCGGAAATGCCGTCGCTGCTGAGCAGATTGCGCTTGATGAATGCGCGGCGGAAGCCCTCGTCCTGCTCGTAAAAATAGTTGGAGTGCGTGGGCGTGTACAAATCGTTGGTGAAGGGGGAATCGTCGAGCGGGAAATAATTCTCCCGGCGCGACAACCAACTCAGCGCCGCCGGCGCCTGGCCGCCGCCACGGCGCAGCATCTCCAGCACCACTTCGGCGCCGGACTGCCCGCCGCCGATGACCAGCACGCGCTTGCCCGCGGTGACACCGGCCTTGGCGGCGAACTCATTGACGTGGAAATGCGTGCTGTCGTTGAGGCAGGCGCGCGCGAAGTCCGGCACATCCGGCACGATGCCGACGCCGACGACCACGTTGTCGCTCAGCACGCGCCGCTTCGTGGTTTGCACCACGAAGGCGCCGCCGTCGAAATCGACCTCCAGCACCCGCTCGCCAAAGCAGATATTGGCATTGTTCTCCGCCGCCCATTTCAAGTAATCGCGGAATTCAAGCCGCGAAACCTGATCGAAACGCGCGTTGAGAAACTGCAGCAATCTGCCATGTTGATGCAGATAGGACACAAAAGAGAATCGATTGGTGGGATCGGCCAGCGTGACCAAATCCTTGAACAAGGAAACCTGCAGCCCCGCGCCTGGAATCATCATGCCGTCATGCCAGGAGAACGCCGGTTTCTGCTCGAAGAAAATGCTCTTGATGTCATGCTGACCATGCAAGAGCGAGGCCACGCTGAGATTGGATGGCCCGCTGCCGATGCCGATGCAGTGATATTTCATGATGTATTGGCACTTGAAGTGTACTTGCAAGATAAAAGGAGCCGCGATGAACCGCGTATCGCAGCAGCGGAAAAGCCAACCGACACTCTCATTCGCAATGAACAGCAACCACAAAACCGCCAAAGCATCGCCGAGGCCGGGCCTGTGCCCGCGCCGGCATGAAATCCACCGCCCTGAGTCCGGCCAGTACTAAAGGACAGGCCGCATTCAGTTGCAAAAACGCCGCAGGCGGCGCCCCTTCGTCACACACTCAAGATTCAAGCGCCGGCCCTGCCCGCTTCGCCGGCGGCGCCAGGCTGGCGGCAGCGCCGAAAACCCGGTTCCACCATGGTTTTCATGCTGCGCCAAACCAGCTGTAGCTATTGATATATTCCAATGTCATTCAAGCTATCATGTGATTTTTATCATGTCAAATGACATTAAAAATCAAAAATAGTTGATCTTAGACAAACTGATGCCAGCAATCAGGACAGTTAATGGCAGAAGGCAAGGTGTCTGCATGACGCCAATGAGGCAAGCGCCTGGACGGCGCCCAGGGCGGAAAATGCGAAACAGGCCGGGAATCCCGGCCTGTGTTGCTAGAGCACCTGACTTGTAATCAGGCAGTCGCGATACTGGCTCAAGCCAGCTGGAAGGGGTACACCGAACCCAGGCCCAGGATGCCGCTCAACTCGTCCAGCGCGGTGCGGCTTTCGATCAGCAGCTGCGGATCGGCCAGGTCTTCGCTGCTCAGGCGGTCGCGATAATGGCGATCCACCCAGCCGTTGAGCGTGGCGAACAGCGCGTCGCTCATCAGCACCTTGGGGTTGACCGCGGCGATTTCCGCCGCCGACAGCGCCACGCGCAGCCGCAGGCAGGCGGGACCGCCGCCGTTCTGCATGCTTTGCTTGAGATCGAACACCTTGACCTCGTCGATGGGACCGCCGCTGGCGGCCAGCTTGCCAAGGTAGGCCCAGACGCGCGGCTGATTGCGGCACTCTTCCGGCACCACGATGATCATCTTGCCGTCCGGCTTGGACAGTAGCTGGCTGTTGAACAGATAGCTCTTCACCGCCTCCTCGACGCTGACCTCCGCCGCCGGCACCTCCACCGAGACGAAGCGGCCGCCTGCGGCTGCCAGCTTGGCGCTCAGCTCGGCCAGTACCTTGTGCTGGTCGACAAAGGATTTCTCGTGATGGAACAGCACTTGGCGGTTACCCACCGAGATCACGTCGTTGTGGAACACGCCGGCGTCTATGGTGTCCGGGTCCTGCTGCGCGTAAACCACGCGCTCCGCGCTCAGGCCGTGCAGCCGCGCCACCGCCTGGCAGGCTTCCAGGGTCTGGCGCGCCGGGAACTTGGCCGGCTTGGGATAGCGCGCGTCGAAAGCCGCCGCGCCGAACACGAAGAACTCCACCCCCGCGCCGTCGTACTCGGCGCAGAAACGGGTGTGGTTAGCCGCGCCCTCGTCGCCGAAGTGCATCTGCGCCGGCAGCGCCGGATGCACGGCGAAGCGGGACTCGTCGGCGAACATCGCCCGCAGCAGCCGGCCCGTGGTCGGATGCTCGATCGAACGGTGGAATTTATTGTTCAGATTGGCCGGGGTGAAATGCACGCGGCCGTCGGCGGTGTCGCCGGACGGGCTGACGGTGGCGGCGTTGGCGGTCCACATGCAGGAGGCCGAGCTGGCCGCGGCCAGGATGGCCGGCGCTTCCTTGGCTGCGCGCGCCACCACCTCGGCGTCGCTGCCGCCAAAGCCCAGCAGACGCAGGCTGGCCACGTCCGGACGCTCGTGCGGGGCCAGCACGCCCTGCTTGAAGCCCAGATCATGCAAGGCCTTCATCTTGGCCAGGCCCTGCTTGGCGGCCAGCTTGGGGTTGGACGCGGCGCTGACATTGCTGGTGGACGCCACATTGCCGAAGGACAGGCCGCTGTAATTGTGCGTCGGGCCGACCAAGCCGTCGAAATTCACTTCATAGGCGTTCATTTGGAGAATGCTCCCTTGCCTCAATCCATCTGAATGGCGGGACGGCCATCTGGCCCCTTCTCGCCACCTAACTCTTTTGCGTTGACTACACGCCCCCTCTCCCCCGCCCCTCTCCCACGAGGGGAGAGGGGAGAAAACCGCACCGCCCGCGCTTACTGCACGAATGAACTGGCGTCGCACTCAGCCTTCAGTCCCTCCCCCCTTGCGGGAGAGGGGTTGGGGAGAGGGGGTGCTCTTAAAAAACCATGCCGGGAGACAGCTGCGCCGGCACGGTCAGGCTGTCGCATTCCAGCGAGGCCACCGGGTAGGCGCAGTAGTCGGCGGCGTAATAGGCGCTGGCGCGATGGTTGCCGGAGGCGCCGACGCCGCCGAAGGGCGCGGCGCTGGACGCGCCGGTCAGCGGCTTGTTCCAGTTCACCACGCCGGCGCGGCTTTCCAGCAGATAGCGTTCGTACAACGTGCGCTCGTCGGACAGCACGCCGCCGGCCAGACCGAAGCGGGTGTCGTTGGCGATGGCGATGGCCTGGTCGAAATCGGCGTAGCGTATCACTTGCAGCAGCGGGCCGAAGTATTCCTCGTCCGGCCGCGCGGCGGCGGTGGTGTCGATGATGCCCGGGCTCAACAGCGCCGCGTCCGGCGTCAAGCGGCGCATTTCCAGCAGCGCCTTGCCGCCGGCCGCCAGCATCGCGGCCTGGGCTTGCAGCAACGCCTCGGCGGCGGCGCTGGAAATCACCGCGCCCATGAAGGGCGCCGGCTCGGCGTCGTATTTGCCGACGCGCAGCTTGGCCGTCACCTCCACCAGCCGCGCCAGCAGCGCGTCGCCCCAGGCGCCCTGCGGCAGCAGCAGCCGGCGCGCGCAGGTGCAGCGCTGGCCGGCGGAGACGAAGGCGGACTGGACGATGTGGTGGACGGCGGCGTCGATGTCCTGGACGCCTTCCACGATCAGCGGGTTGTTGCCGCCCATTTCCAGCGCCAGGATCTTGTCTGGATGGCCGGCGAAGTTCTTGTGCAGCAGCGCGCCGGTGGCGGAGCTGCCGGTGAAGAACAGGCCGTCGATGCCGGCGTGGCCGGCCAGCGCCGCGCCAGTATCGCGCGCGCCTTGCAGCAGCGCGATCACGCCGGCCGGCAGGCCGGCTTCGGCCCACAAGCGCACGGTTTCCTGCGCCGTCCACGGCGTCAGTTCGGACGGTTTGAAGATCACCGCGTTGCCGGCCAAGAGCGCCGGCACGATGTGGCCGTTGGGCAGGTGGCCGGGGAAGTTGTAGGGGCCGAACACCGCCACCACGCCGTGCGGCTTGTGGCGCAACACCGCCTGGGCGTCGCCCATGGCGGCGGCGCGCTCACCGGTGCGCTCGTGATAGGACTTCAGCGAGATGTCCACCTTGTTGACCATGGTGGTGACTTCGGTCTGCGCCTCCCACAGCGGCTTGCCGGTTTCCTGGGCGATCACGCGGGCCAGCGCGTCCTTGTTGGCGCTCAAGAGTTCGCCGAAGCGCTTGGCCACCGCCACGCGCGCGTCCAGCGGCGTGCGCGCCCAGTGCTTGAACGCGGCGCGGCCGGCGGCCACGGCGGCGTCCACCTGGGCGGCGTCGGCGGCGCGGCCCTGCCACAGCGGGCTATTGTCGGCCGGATTGGTTTTGCTCAGCGCCGCGCCGGCGCCTTCCTGCCATTGTCCATTGATGAATAAGCTGCTCACTATGCATTCTCCTTGGGGTAGAGCGCGACGCAGCGCAGATGGCCGCCCTCTTCCACGTTCAGCGCCTGCGCCTGTTCCGGCGTCAGCAGGATTTCATGGGTGGGCGCCAGCGTCTCGGCCAGGATGGCGCGGAAGCCGGCCAGCGAGTCGTTGGATACCAGGTAGAAGTTTTTGTCGCCTTCCGGCAGCGGGTCCGCCAGCCGCGCCACGACCGCCGCGCTTTCCTTCACCGCGCGGATTTCGCTGGTATAGGTCTGCACCGTCGGACCGGCGTCGAAGATGTCGACATAGCCCTCGTAGCGGAAGCCTTCGGACTCCAGCATCGCCACCGCCGGGCGGGTGTTTTCATGAGTCTGGCCGATCACCGCCTGCGCCTCCGGCGGCAGGAAATCGATATAGACCGGGTGCTTGGGCATCAGCTCGGCGACGAAGGCCTTCTGACCGACGCCGGTCAGGTAATCGGCGTGGGCGAAGTCTATGGAGAAGAAGTGGCGGCCCAGACCTTCCCAGAACGGCGAGCGGCCTTCTTCGTCGGACACGCCGCGCATCTCGGCCACCACCAGCTTGCCGAACAGCTGCGGGAACTGCGCCAGGAACAGGAAGCGGCTCTTGGACAACAGGCCTCCGTTGCGGTTGGCGCGGTAGTCCGGGTGCAGGAACAGCGTGCACAGCTCGGAATAGCCGGTGTGGTCGTTGGACAGGAACAAGGTGTCGTGACGCGAATAGACGCCCAGTTCCTCCGAGGCGTGGACGATGGTGCCGACGCGGTAGTTGTACCACGGCTCCTTCAGACCCACCGCGGCTTCCAGCGCGCAAATGCCGGCGATGGCGCCGCTGGCGCCGTCTTCCATCACGAAGACATAGCCTTGGTCGGCCTTGTCCAGCTCGCCGGCGAAAGACAGCACCGAGCGAGCGATGCGGCGCGACAGCCGCTCTTCGTTGACCGGCAGCGAGGTCAGGCCGACGCCGGCGCTGCGCGCCAGATTCATCAGGCCGTCCAGGTCCTTGTGGGCTACGGGGCGGATGAACATCATGCTGCGGACTCCTTCTGCTGCAAACCAACCACTTGAACCTGGCCGCCGCTGGCGAGACCCAGCGCGCGGGCGGCGTCGGGATTGATGAAGGCGACGCCGTCCACCACCGCCACGCGGCACACCGCGGCGGCGAATTCGCTGGATTCCAGATTGCTCAACAACTGCGGCTGCGCCTGCTCCGGCAGGCTGGCCAACACTTCCACCGGGTAGCAGCGGCTGTTTTCCAGCGTTTTCAGCCGGTCCACCTCGGCGGTGAGCACCGCGCCGCCGTCGAAGATGTCGATATAGTTGTCGGCTTCGAAACCCTCGTTGCACAGCAACTGGCAAGAGCGCTCGAAGCTGGCGTGGATCTGGCCGATCGCGTGCTGCGCCTCGTCCGGCAGCAGCGGCACATAGATCGGGTAGCTGGGCATCAGTTCGGCGATGAAGGTCTTGCTGTGGCTGACGAAGGCCTGTTCCACCTGCAGGAAATCCATATTGAAGAAACGGCGGCCGATGGCGTTCCAGAACGGTGATTGGCCGGCGTCGTCGTGAATGCCCTGCATCTCCGCGATCACGCGGCGGCCGAAGCGCTCGCGTTTGCTGGCGATGAACAGCAGCCGCGCGCGCGACAGCAGCTCGGCGGCCTGTGGTTCCAGGTGGCCGTCCACGTAGAAGCCGCACAGCTGCACCATGCCGGTCAGGTCGTGGCACATATTCAGCACATGCACGCGGTTGTTGACCTTCAGCGCGCGCGAGGCGTGCACGAAGATTTCGCTGCGGTAGCTGTAGAAGGGCTCGTCGAAGCCGGCGGAAGCATTGATGGACGCGGTGCCCAGCACCTGGCCGTCTTCCTCCAGCACGAACATATAGTATTCGCAGCCGGAATCGCCGATGGCTTCATGCTCGAAGGCGGACACGGACTGCTGGATGCGCTCGAACAGCTTTTCCCGGTTATTGGGCAAGCTGGTGACGCCGATGCCGCTGGCCACCGCCATGCGTTCGATGGCGGGCAGATCGGAGGTGCGGACGGGACGCACGGTAAGCATGGGACATCTCCCCTATCGCTGAAATCCGGCCGGGCCGCGGCGGGACCGCGGCGCAGCAATACCCGCGTGCCTGCCTGCGGCAGGAACGTGGGCGGATAACGGTATTGTGTCTTGGAGCACGGACGGCCGACGGCCGCCCGGAATCAGTGCCGCGGCCCTTATTGAGCGGAGGTCAGTTCGGCGATGGCCGCGTCGAAACGCGCCAGGCCTTCGTCGATGTCCTTATCCTCGATCACCAGCGACGGCGCCAGGCGCACCACGCTCAAACCGGCCACCAGCAACATCAGGCCCTGCTTTTCAGCGGCTTTCAGGAACTCCTTGGCGCGGCCGGCGTAAGCGTCGGTCAGCACGCAGCCCAGCAGCAGGCCCATGCCGCGCACGGTCTTGAACACCTGGTATTTGGCGTTGATCGCGTTCAGGCCGTCGACGAAGCGCTGGTGCTTGGCGCGCACGCCGTCCAGCACCGCCGGTTCGTTGACCAGTTCCAGCACCTTGTGCGCCACCGCGCAGGCCAGCGGGTTGCCGCCGTAGGTGGAGCCATGGGTGCCGATGCCGAAGCTCTTGGCCACTTTCTCGGTGGTCAGCATCGCGCCGATCGGGAAACCGCCGCCTATGCCCTTGGCGGAGCTGAGGATGTCCGGGGTCACGCCGTATTCCTGATAGGCGAACAGCGAGCCGGTGCGGCCGACGCCGCTTTGCACTTCATCGAACACCAACAACGCATTGTGCTGGTCGCACAACTGGCGCGCGGCTTCCAGGAAGGCCTTGTCGGCCGGCATCACGCCGCCCTCGCCCTGGATGGGTTCGATCACCACCGCACAGGTCTGGTCGGAGATGGCCGCTTTCAGCGATGCGATGTCGTTGTAGTCGAAGTGGGCGATGCCGCCCGGCACCGGGCCGAAGCCTTCGGTGTACTTGGGCTGACCGCCGACGCTGACGGTGAACAGGGTGCGGCCGTGGAAGGAGTTCTTGCAGGCCAGGATCTGGTTCTTTTCCGGGCCGAAGTGATCGGAGCCGTATTTGCGCGCCAGCTTGAACGCGGCTTCATTGGCTTCCGCGCCGGAGTTGCAGAAGAACACGCGCTCGGCGAAGGTGGTCTCGGTCAGCAGCTTGCCCAGCTTCAAGGCCGGCTCGTTGGTGAACACATTGGACACGTGCCACAGCTTGGAAGCCTGCTCGGTCAAGGCCGCCACCAGCTGCGGGTGGCAATGGCCCAGCGAATTGACGGCGATGCCGCCGGCGAAATCGATGAATTCGCGGCCGCTCTGGTCCCATACGCGGGAACCCAGGCCCTTGACCGGGATGAAGCCGGCCGGGCCGTAATTGGGGACCATGACCTGGTCGAAATCGGCGCGCGTTACAGTATTGCTCATCTTGATGGTTCCCTTCCTGCTCTATCGTTGTTTCTTATCCGTCTCATAAAATCCAGGACCAGTCGTGATGCCGGCTTTATCGACGATTTCATGAAGTTTCAATGATTCTAAGGTAAGCCCGTCGCAAATCCATATCCGGTTTGCGACACCGGCGTATACATTCCTTGATACAGCGCAATAAATTTTGTCAGACAACATCCATTACAGCCGCCAGCTGTGCCCAAACCGGCTGTAAGCGCCGCCCTCCGGCGCGCTTCGAGATCAGCAAGATAGATCAATATTATTGTCCTATCAACGTCGAAACCGCGATCCGCGATGAAAAACGCCCGGGCTAGCGGCCCGGGCGTCCTTGCCTTGCTCGCATCGGCGCTCAGTCGCCGCCGCGCGCCTCCTGCCGGCTAAAACGCGCGCCATCGCCGCTGACGCCGCGCCAATAAGGCGCTTCCGCGCCCAGGCCCGGCCGGTATGGCGTCCAATTGCGCCCGTCCGGCGAGAACTGCAGCGCCTGGCCGGGGAATTCCGTCAGCACCGCGGCCGACCCGCTAGCCAGGCCCGGCGGCGCGATGCGCAGACCGATGCCGGCGCGCTCCAGCTTGGCCGCCTCGCGCCAGCCCAGCACCGCGGCGAACTGCTGCCAATCCCGGTTCAAGGCCGCGCGATCCACCAGATGACTGACGCCTAGCTGATAACGCTCGCCCTGGCGATAAGGCCGTTCCCAGCCCGCGCGGTGCCAGGCGCGCTCGGCCAATGCCAGCAGCCGCGGATAGGCCATGTATTCAAACTGGGCATCGCTACGCATCACCTCGCTCCAGGCCTGGCCCTGGATGCCGGCGAAGCGCGCCGGCGCCGCCTCGCTGGGCACTTCGAAGGCCTTGCCCTGGCGATCCGTCATCACCTCGGCGTTCTGCGGCAAATTGTCCGGCGCGAAGCTGAACACCTTATAGCTGTCGGTTGCGCGCGAGGCCCAGTAATAGCCGCGTTCCTTGGGGTTCAGCTCATAGGGGAAGTCGAAGTACAAATAATCAGGCATTGCCAGCACGGTCTGGAAACCCTTGTTGGCGAACTCATGCGCCTCCTTGGCCGCGCCCCAGAACAAGGCGTCCCATTCGGTGACCATCACCTTGGAAGTGGCGAAGTCCTTGGGCGATTTGGCGCCCTTCAAACCGTCCTGCCAAGCGCCCATCGTGGCAATGCCGTGCCGCGCCAGGATGCGGCTGACGTCCTCGGCGAACTGCAAGGGCAGATCGGCCGTGGTTTTCCCCGGCCGCTCCGCCAGCAACGCGCGGCAGGCCGGCGAGCGCGCCCAGGGCTTGTCCTGCTCCGCCAGCTTGATCTTGCCCTTGGCCGGGTCCTGGCCGGACAGGTCCTGGAAGCCGCCGCCCAGCAGTATGTTCTTGGCCTCGTCGCCGCCGAAATGCCAGACCGCCAGCGGCGCGCCGGCCTCGCGATGCATGGCGGCCACTTCCGAAACCACTTTGTCGATGAAGCGCGGCACGCCTGGCACGCAGGGATTGACATAGGTGTGGCGGTCGTAGAATTGCACCGACAAGGTGTTGGAACGGTCTTGCGGATCGATCAGCCGGTAGGCGGAGGCCGCTTCCGGCTGGCCCAGTTGCTGGAGATGGCGGTAGCGCCGCTCCATCGCCATCACCGCCGCGCGCGCATGCGCCGGCATGTCGATTTCCGGAATCACTTCGATGAAGCGCGCCTTGGCGTAACGCAGCAATTCCACATATTGCTCGCGGCTCAAATAGCCGCCGCCGGAGCGATTGTCCGGGCCGGAACCCAGTTGCGGCAGCAGGCAGCTATCCTCGTTCAGGTCGTGACAGCGGCGCGCGCCGACCTCGGTCAATTCCGGCAGGCCGTTGATCTGCAAGCGCCAGCCTTCGTCGTCGGACAGATGCAGATGCAGCTTGTTGAGCTTGTAGGCGGCCATCTGCTCGATCAGGCGCTTGAGCGTGGCCGGCTGGCGAAAATTGCGCGCCACGTCCACCATGAAGCCGCGGTGCTCGTAGCGCGGCGCGTCCTCCAGCGTCAGCGTCGGGATCTCGCCGCCACCCTGCGGTATCAGGCCCAGCAGGGTCTGCGCGCCGTAGAACAGGCCGGCGGCGTCATGCGCGTCCACGCGCGCGCCGCCGCGCGTCACTCGCAGGCGGTAACCGCCGGCGACGGCGATATCGGCCGGCAAGTCCTTGACCACGGCGCCGCTGACCGGCAGGCCCTGATCGGCCAGGCCCAATTGATGGCCGCGCTGCGCCAGCGCCGCGCGCGCGTCCGGAGCCAGCGCCGGCAGCCGCCAGTTCAGCCCGTTCACCGCCGCCTTGCCGCCGTCCGGCTTGACGCGCAGCGCGGCGGGAATCACACGCGCGGCCACATCGGCGGCGGCCAGTTGCGGGCCGCGGCGCGCGAATTCGCGATAGCGCTCGGCGGTGTCCATCAAGGGCCGCGCCTCGCCCGCCGGCGACTTCCATTCATCGCCCGGCAGCGGCAGCAGATAGCTGGCGTCGTCGTCGTCATTGCGCGCCAGCACCGCCGGCGCCTGGCCATCGGCCACCAGATAAGGCCGCGGCAGCACGTCGCTGTTGTGCAACATCCAGTACTCGGCCACCAAGGGCAGTTCCAGCTTGGCGCCGGCGGCGATGCCGGCGAAGCCGGGCTTGGGCGTCAGCCGATACAAGTCTCCGGTCAGATGGCTCAGCTCGAAGTCCGGGCTGTCCAGCTGCAGCAAACGTCGGATGCTGTGCAGGTACAAGGTCCAATCCTTGGCCGGGACCGCGGACTGACCATGGTTTTGCAGGATCAGCCGCCCTTGCAGGCAACTGCCCCAGTCCGCGCCCAGTTCCACGCAGCGCGCGCCGGCGGCCGCGCCCTTATTGCTGTCCACCGCCACCGCCAGAGACAGGTCCCGCGCCAGCGCCGCGACATCCGGCTGCGCCCAAGCCAGCGCGCTGGCCGACAACAGGCCCGCCGCCAATAGTTGTTTCGTCCTCATGCTCACCTCTGCGATTTGCGTGGCGCGCCTCGCGACGGAGCCTCCCCCGCCGCGTCTCCCATTCGTCATCCGCATGCCACCGTGGGCACAGGCTAACTGGTATTAATGTGGTATTCAATGCTCAAGATCAAAATCGCGCGCCGCCGCTGCCGGCTGCTAGCATGATGATGGTGGAATGCAAAGATCTGTGAAGCCGGGGAACGCCTGCGCGATGCCGGCGGTCTAGCCGCGGTTGCCGCCAGATCCGCCGCTGCGCGGATGGCGCGCCCGCACAACCTCTAACAGGAGCGCATCATGCGCAAAACCCTCACGCTTGGCCTGCTATTACTGGCCGCCCTGCCCGCCCTGGCCCAGGACGCCGCGGCCCCGCAAACCTTGTTCAGCTTGCCGCTGACCGCGTTCAAGGCCTCTGAGCGCAACGCCTCGCAACGGCTGTACCGCGCGCCGGACGCGCAACTAAGCGCTTACAAATCCATCGTGGTGGAGCCGCTGTATTTCATGCGCCACCAGGCTGACGGCGATTGGCAATTACTGCAGAGCGGCGAGGAAAACCGCATCGCCGCCTATTTCCAGCGGCGGATGACCGAGGAGTTGCACAAGGTCGGCATCCCGGTCAGCCGCGAGGCGCTGCCGGACAGCGCCCGCCTGCGCGTGGCCGTCACCGGCATGGCTCAGGAACGGCCGGGGGTGGAGCCGCTGGACATCCTGCCGATCAAGGCGGTGTTCAATCTGGGCCGGCTGGCCGCCGGCAAGGAGCCCTATCTGACCAAGGTGGGCAGCATGGCGCAGCTGGAAGACGCCAATAGCGGCAAGCTGCTGGCCGGCAGCGTCAATCTGCGCAAGAGCGACAAGAGCCTCCAGCGCGGCGAGGCGGTCAAGCTGGAGAGCCTGGAAAGCCTGATCGACGACTGGTGTCGCGACAGCGCCAGGCTGCTGGCGCGCGGCATGGCGATCAAGCCGGCCCAGCCCTGAACGCTGACCATGAAAAATGCCGGCCCCTTCCGCGGGTACCGGCATTTTTATATCCAAGCCCTCTTTAGAAGCTAGAACATCACGATTTGCACACGCTCTTGGCAAAAGCATCAAAGCCCATATTCTTCCGCTTGGCCAGGCACATTGAACGGCAAGCCTTGTCGAATGCCGCCGGCTTGTAGCTATCGTCAAGCTCGGCGATACCGCGTGCGCTCCAGCCGGGAAAATCATCGCGCAGCTTCGCATTACAATCATTTCCGTTTTGACCGGCGTCCACACATGAATCGGCGTACTTATAGACCCACTGACAGTTTTCCTTGCTGAGTTCCGCTTTGGACTTGACGCGCTTAACCGCCTTCGTCGGCTTTTCACCATCAAAAACCACGGTTTCCTGTTTACCGTTTTCCGGGCTGAAAACCACTTTCAAGCGCTCGCCTTCAACACGGGCGGTCGCCTCGACACCCATGGAGAAATCCCCCAGCTTGAATTTTTTGCTGGCACCTCCCTTGCTTACTGTCAGCAGATAAAAGCTTTGCTCCACACAGCCGCTGCCACCGCAATGGCTGTTGAACAAGACCACATCCTTGTCCTTGAGCTGAAAGCTTCCATGCAGATAAATATTATTACCATCCGCGTCATGCAGTAGTTTCTTACCTAAGTGCAGTTGGCCAGCGCCATCCTCGGAAACCGTGCCATAGCGGGTTTTCAAACTTTCGGCGTTACCGACATTGGCTAGCAATAGATTGAACACCAAGGCGCAAAACAATAATTTTCTCATCATCAACCCATTCCTAATATTCAAAAGCCTCTCATTTTGTCATTTTCATGCATAAAATTCCAATCAAAAGACATGCAAGTAAGCACGAAAAACATAAAGACCCTACATGACGGCAATAAGCAAGCGCTAAAAGCGGACGTAAAAAACCCCCTGCCTTGGCAGGGGGTGATGCTAGCCGGTAGCCGCTCCGGAGTGGAGCGGCACTCAGGCTGATTTACTGGGCCTTCAGGCCGAAGGAATCGGCAGTCGCTTGCGCGGTTTTCGCTTCTTCTTCCAGCAGGGCCTTGATGGACAGGCGGATGCGGCCGCGATCGTCCATTTCGATGGCCTTGACCTTCACAACCTGGCCTTCTTTCAGATAGTCGGCCACGTTCTTGATGCGCTCGTTGGCGATCTGGGAAATGTGGACCAGGCCATCCTTGCCCGGCAGGATGGAGACGATGGCGCCGACATTGTTGTCGAGGATCTTGACCACGGTGCCTTCGTACACCTTGCCCACTTCCACTTCAACAGTGATCTCTTCGATGCGCTTCTTGGCGGCTTCCGCGCCTTCGTTGCTGACCGAAGCGATGGTGATGGTGCCGTCTTCCTCGATATTGATCTCGCAGCCGGTGTCCTTGGTGATGGAGCGGATGGTTTCGCCGCCCTTGCCGATCACTTCGCGGATCTTGTCCGGGTTGATCTTCATCACGTACAGACGCGGAGCGTGGGCGGACAGCTCTTGCGGGCCTTCCACGGCTTCCTTCATCAGACCCAGGATGTGCATGCGGCCTTCTTTGGCCTGATCCAGCGCCACCTGCATGATTTCCTTGGTGATGCCCTGGATCTTGATGTCCATCTGCAGCGCGGTCACGCCTGCGGCGGTACCGGCCACTTTGAAGTCCATGTCGCCCAGATGATCTTCATCGCCCAGGATGTCGGTCAGCACCGCGAAGCGGTTGCCTTCCAGGATCAGACCCATGGCGATGCCGGCCACGTGCGCCTTCAGCGGCACGCCAGCGGACAGCAGCGACAGGCAGCCGCCACATACCGAAGCCATGGAGGAAGAACCGTTGGACTCGGTGATTTCCGACACCACGCGCATCGAGTAACCGAATTCCGATTCCGGCGGCAGCACGGCAACCAGCGCGCGCTTGGCCAGACGGCCGTGGCCGATTTCACGGCGCTTCGGCGGGCCCATGCGGCCGGCTTCACCGGTGGAATACGGCGGGAAGTTGTAGTGCAGCATGAAGCGCTCGGTGTATTCACCGGCCAGCGCGTCGATGATCTGCTCGTCCTGCTTGGTGCCCAGCGTGGTCACCACCATGGCCTGGGTTTCGCCACGGGTGAACAGCGCGGAACCGTGGGTGCGCGGCAGCACGTTGTTGCGGATGCTGATCGGGCGCACGGTGCGGGTGTCGCGACCGTCGATGCGCGCGTCGCCGGCCAGGATCTGACCGCGAACGATCTCGGCTTCCAGACCCTTGAAGATGCCCTTGATCTCATTGGCCTTCAGGGTGTCGGTGTTTTCGTTGATCAGGCCGGACTTGACCGCGTCCCAGGCTTCGTTGATCGCCACGGTGCGGGCTTGCTTCTGGCGCAGGCGGAAGGCGTTGGCCAGTTGCTCGCCGGCGATGGCGCGCACTTGGGCGATCAGTTCTTCATTGGCGACCGGAGCGGCCCAGTCGAACATCACCGGGTTCACTTCGTCGGCCAGTTCGTTGATGGCCTTGATCGCGGCTTGCATTTGCTCGTGACCGAACACCACGGCGCCCAGCATCACGGCTTCCGGCAGTTCCTTGGCTTCGGATTCCACCATCAGCACCGCGCGCTCGGTACCGGCAACCACCAGATCCATTTCGGAGGTGGCCAGTTCGGTGCGAGTCGGGTTCAGGATGTATTCGCCATTGGCGTAGCCCACGCGGGCGGCGCCGATCGGGCCGGCGAACGGCAGGCCGGAGATGGCCAGAGCGGCGGAAGCGCCGATCATCGCCGGAATGTCGGAATCCACTTCCGGGTTCAGCGACATCACGGTGGCGACGATTTGCACGTCATGGAAGAAGCCTTCCGGGAACAGCGGACGGATCGGACGGTCGATCAGGCGGCTGGTCAGCACTTCCTTCTCGGACTGCTTGCCTTCGCGCTTGAAGAAGCCGCCCGGGATCTTGCCGGCGGCGTAGGTGCGCTCCAGGTAGTCCACGGTCAGCGGGAAGAAGTCCTGGCCCGGCTTGACGTTCTTGCCGCCAACCACGGAGACCAGCACCACGGTGTCCTCAACGGAGACGATGACGGAGCCGGACGCCTGACGCGCGACTTCGCCGGTTTCCACGGTCACGGTGTGACGGCCGTATTGGAAAGACTTGGTGATTTTATTGAACACAGGGTTTCCCTAATCTTTTGTGTGTGACAAATAATCGCAAGCTAAAAAAACAACGGGAACCCCTAAAAATTCTGACCAAAGCATATCGATCCGAATTTTTAGAGGCTCCCCCCGTTGTTACAGCAGTAATGCTCGCGATCTTGATGTGGCATGAAAAAGTCGCAGCACGCTGCGACTTTTCCAAAACCCAACCTTACTTGCGCAGACCCAGACGGGCGATCAATGCGCGATAGCTATCGGCATCGGTGCGCTTCAGGTAGTCCAGCAGACGACGACGACGGCTAACCAGCTTCAACAGACCACGACGGCTGTGGTGATCCTTGGTGTTGGCTTTGAAGTGCGGGGTCAGGTCGTTGATGCGAGCGGTCAACAGAGCCACTTGCACTTCGGACGAACCGGTGTCGCCTTCGCTGCGCTGGAAGTCTTTAACGATGTCTGCTTTTTGAGCGGCGGTCATTGCCATTTGGGGTAACTCCAAATTATCAGTAGGGGTTTTTCAACCCGACAAGTGCAGCGAGCAGCCAAGGCCGAAACCCTCGCAACCCATCAACACTCCGGTACGCGGCCCTAGGGCCGCCGGCGTTCAAGACGTCTCCGCCTTGCTCGCCAGGAGCCGGATCGGATGCAGGCGACCATCGTCGCGCGCCTCGCCCAGCCCCAAGAATTCCCGGCTTCCCTCGCGGTAAATCCGGAAACGCTGCATTTTCGCACATTTTTCGGTAAAACGCACGGGCTGTCCGTGCATGAAACGCCCGGCCTCGTCGGCCGCCAATTCCGCCTCGGGCAGGTGACGCACCAAGATGTCGGCCGGCAGCAGCAAGGCCTCGCGCTGCGGCATCTCCAGCGCTTCGATATCCGCCAGTTGCAAGGCCTCGTCCAGCGTGAAGCCGCCGGTGGCGGTACGGCGCAAACCGGTCAGATGCGCGCCACAGCCCAAGGCTTCGCCGATGTCGCAGGCCAGGGTGCGAATATAAGTGCCCTTGCTGCACAGCACCTCGATCACCGCGCTGCCTCCATCCAGGCTGATCAACTCCAACTTGCGGATATGCACCCGCCGCGCTTCGCGCTCGATCTCGATGCCGGCGCGCGCGTACTCGTACAGCGGCTTGCCCTGATGCTTGAGCGCCGAATACATCGGCGGCACCTGGGAGATTTCGCCGCGGAACGCCTCCATCGCCGCCAGCAGGCCCTCGCGGTCGAACACGACCGGGCGCTCGGACACCACCTCGCCCTCGACATCGCCGGTGGTGGTGACCACGCCGAACTTCACCGTGGCGCGATAACCCTTGTCCGCGTCCAGCAGATAAGACGAAAACTTGGTGGCCTCGCCCAGGCACACCGGCAGCAGGCCTGTGGCCAGCGGGTCCAGCACGCCGGTATGGCCGGCCTTGGCGGCGTTCAGCAGCCAGCGCGCCTTCTGCAGCGCGCCGTTGCTGGAGATGTCGTAGGGCTTGTCTATCAGCAGCACGCCATCTATCGGGCGGCGATTGCTGCGCGGCTTGCTCATTCCTTGCCCTCGGCGCCATCCTCGCCGGATGCGGCTTCCTGAACGCCGAACTTCTCGGCGTCCTCGCGCGCCACCTGATTGATCAGGCTGGTCATATGCATGCCGCGCTCCACCGATTCGTCGTAGACGAAGTGCAGCTGCGGCGTGGTGAAGATCTTGATGCTGCGGCCCAGTTCGGAGCGCAGATAGCCGGCGGAGCTTTCCAGCGCTTCCTGCGTCGCTTCGCGGGTTTTCTCGTCCATCACGGTGTAGAACACCTTGGCGTGCGAATAATCGCGGGTCACTTGCACCAGGGTGATGGTGATCCAACCGGCGCGCGGGTCCTTCAGGCCCTTGCGGGTCAGTTCCGCCAGCTCGCGCTGAATCTGCTCGGCGATGCGGTCGGAACGGGAGAAACCTTTTTTGGCTTTTGCCATATCACTTCCAATCAACTTTACGCGGCGTCGCCGCCGCTCAGACCACGAAATCCACGAAATGGCACGGCCCGGGCCGCCATGTCATTTCGTGGTTTTCGCGGCAAAATTAAAAAAGGCGAGCGCCCGCCGACCTCACGGTCAGACCGGCACCCGCCCCTGGCGTCCCGCTTACAGGGAACGCGCCACTTCCACGATTTCGAACGCTTCCAGCTGGTCGCCTTCCTGGATGTCGTTGAAGTTTTTCAGCATCAGGCCGCATTCGTAGCCCTGCTTCACTTCCTTCACGTCGTCCTTGAAGCGCTTCAAGGAGTCCAGTTCGCCGGTATGCACCACCACGTGGTTGCGGATCAGACGGATCGAAGCGGTACGCTTGATCATGCCGTCGGTCACCATGCAACCCGCGATATTGCCCACCTTGGACACCGGAATCACCTGACGGATTTCCACCGTGCCCAGGATCTGTTCTTTCTTCTCCGGAGCCAGCATGCCGGACAACGCCGCTTTCACTTCGTCCACAGCATCATAGATGATGTTGTAGTAGCGGATGTCCACGCCTTCGCTCTCCGCCAGCTTGCGGGCGGCGGCGTCGGCACGGGTGTTGAAGCCGATCACGATGGCCTTGGAAGCGATCGCCAGGTTGACGTCGGATTCCGAGATGCCACCCACGCCGGAGTGCAGGATGCCCACGCGTACTTCGTCGGTGGACAGCTTTTGCAAGCTGCCGGCCAGCGCTTCGTAGGAACCTTGCATGTCGGCCTTGATGATGATGGACAGGGTTTGCACCTCGCCCTCCGCCATCTGCGCGAACATATTCTCCAGCTTGGCCGCTTGCTGCTTGGCCAGACGCACGTCGCGGAACTTGCCGGCGCGGAACAGGGCGATTTCACGCGCCTTCTTCTCGTCGGTCAGCACCATCGCGTCTTCACCGGCTTGCGGCACGTCGGACAGACCCAGGATTTCCACCGGAATCGCCGGACCGGCGGATTCGATGGCCTTGCCGTTTTCGTCCATCATCGCGCGGACACGGCCAAAAGCGGTGCCAGCCAGTACCACGTCGCCCTTCTTCAGGGTGCCGGACTGTACCAGCAGCGTGGCCACCGGGCCGCGACCCTTGTCGAGGCGGGCCTCGACGATGATGCCCTTGGCCGGCGCATCCACCGGAGCCTTCAGCTCAAGCACTTCGGCTTGCAGCAGAATGGCTTCCAGCAGCGCGTCGATGTTCAGACCCATCTTGGCCGACACTTCGACGAACTGGGTGTCGCCGCCCCAGTCTTCCGGCACCACTTCATGCGATACCAGTTCCTGGCGGATGCGCTCTACGTTGGCGCCCTGCTTGTCGATCTTGTTGACCGCCACCACCATCGGCACCTTGGCCGCTTTGGCATGGTGAATGGCTTCGATGGTCTGCGGCATCACGCCGTCGTCGGCCGCCACCACCAGCACCACGATGTCGGTGGCCTTGGCGCCACGGGCACGCATCGCGGTAAACGCTTCGTGACCCGGGGTATCCAGGAAGGTGATCATGCCGCGCGGGGTTTCCACGTGGTAAGCACCGATATGCTGGGTAATGCCGCCGGCTTCGCCCGCGGCGACCTTGGCGCGGCGGATGTAGTCCAGCAACGAGGTCTTGCCGTGGTCGACGTGACCCATCACGGTCACCACCGGGGAGCGCGGCAGTTCCACCGCTTCCACCGCGGATTCGCCGCCGCTCAGTTCCAGATAGGCTTCCGGATCGTCGGCCTGAGCCGCCTTCGGCACGTGGCCCATCTCTTCCACCACGATCATCGCGGTTTCCTGATCCAGCACCTGGTTGATGGTCACCATCATGCCCATCTTCATCAGCGCCTTGATCACCTCGACGGCCTTGACGGCCATCTTGTGCGCCAGGTCGGCGACGGAAATGGTTTCCGGCACCAGCACTTCATGCACGATGGGCTCGGTCGGCGCCTGGAAGGCGTGCTGATTGTTCTGCTTGTGACGGTTCTTGCCGCCACGGGATTTCCAATCATTGCCGGCGTCGCCGCCCTTGGTCTTCAGACCGCGGCCACCCTTCTTGTTGTCATCCCAGCGATCGCCACCCTTCTTGTTACCGCTGCCGCCCTTCTTGGCGTCGGGACGGCCGGCCACGGTGGCCGGCACCGCCGGCGCGCCGGGCGCGCCAGCCGTAGCCGGACGCGGACCGCGGTTGTCGCCAGCCGGGCGCGGGCCACGGTTGTCGCCAGCCGGACGCGGACCACGGTTGTCGCCTGCCGGGCGCGGGCCACGGTTGTCGCCAGCCGGACGCGGACCACGGTTGTCGCCTGCCGGACGCGGGCCACGGTTGTCGCCGGCCGGACGACGGTCGTCGCGGCGCGGCTCATCGCGGCGGGCCGGTTCAGCGGCGCGCACCGGCTCGGGAGCCGGCGGCGGCGGCTGCAGCGCGGCCTGGCGCGCGGCCTGACGGCGCTCTTCGCGCTCGATCTTTTCGCGCATCAGCGCTTCTTGACGCGCGCGGAAAGCGGCTTGACGCTTTTCCTCGGCTTCGCGAGCGGCGATTTCTTCCGGGCTCAGGATGGAGGCCACGGTCGGGCGCGGCGCCGGAGCGGCCGGCTTGGCCGCTTCCTGGCGCGGAGCTTCCGCCGCAGGCTTCGCTTCCGGCTTGGCGGCCGCGGCTTGCGGCTTGGGCTCGGGTTTCGGCTCAGGCTTGGCTTCCACCACCGGCGGCTTAGGCTCGGGCTTGGCTTCCACGACTTGCGGAGCAGGCGCGGGCGCCGGTTCCGGCGCCTTCACCGGCTCGGCCGGGCGGGATTCCGCTGCGGCCGGCTGAGCGGCTGCGGCGTCTTCCGGACGCACCACGAAGCGCTTCTTGCGGGTCTCAACCTTGACGGTGCTGCCGTCGGCGGTCTTGATCTCGCTGGTGGACTTGCGCGTCAGCGCAATGCGCGACTCTTCGTCGCGCGCGCCATGGGAGCGCTTCAGATAGTCAAGAAGCTGGGACTTGTCTTGCGCGGATAGCGCGTCATCCGGCGAGCGCTTGCTCACGCCGGCCGCGCCCAGCTGTTCCAGCAGGCGTTCCGGTGTGAGGTTCAGCTCACTGGCAAATTGTTTTACGTTTGTCAAAACCATGCGTCTTCCCAAATTCTGTAAATTCTTTCCGGACAGGCCTTACTGGTCGAACCAGTGCTCGCGCGCCTTCATGATGACGGCGCGGGCGGTCTCGGCCTCCATGCCGGTCATGTCCACCAGATCGTCCACGGCCAGGTCGGCCAGGTCGTCGCGGGTGATCACGCCGCCATCGGCCAGCTTGCGAACCAGCTCGGCGTCCAGGCCCTCGATATCGCGCAGGCCATCGGAAACGCTTTCCACTTTTTCTTCGGACGCAATAGCCTGTGTCAAAAGAGCGTCACGCGCGCGGCTGCGCAGGTCGTTGACCAGCTCCTCATCAAACCCTTCAATTTCCAGCATTTCCGCAATCGGCACATACGCCACTTCTTCCAAAGCGGCGAAGCCTTCTTGCACCAGTACGGCGGCGACATCCTCGCTCACGCCCAGGGCGTTCACGAACAGATCGCGCACAGCGGCATCTTCCGCCTGGTGTTTTTCTTCTGCCTCGGCAACGGTCATGATGTTGAGGTACCAGCCGGTCAACTCGGCGGCCAGCTTGACGTTCTGGCCGCTACGGCCGATGGCCAGCGCCAGCTGTTCCTCTTCCACCACCACGTCCATGCTGTGGTTGTCTTCGTCCACCATGATGCGGCTGACTTCAGCCGGCGACAGCGCGTTGATCACGAACTGAGCCGGTTCCGGCGCCCACAGCACGATGTCGATGCGCTCGCCGCCCAACTCCTGGCTGACCGACTGCACGCGCGAACCGCGCATGCCGATGCAGGTGCCTTGCGGATCGATGCGGGCGTCATTGGCCTTGACGGCGATCTTGGCGCGCATCCCCGAATCACGCACGGCGGCCTTGATTTCCAGCAGGCCTTCGTCGATTTCCGGCACTTCCAGTTCGAACAGCTTGGTCAGGAACTCCGGAGAGGTGCGCGACAGCACCAGCTGCGGGCCGCGGCCCAGGCGATCGATGCGCAACAGGAAAGCCTTGACGCGGTCGCCCACGCGCAGGTTTTCCTTGGGGATCATCTGATCGCGCGGCAGCACCGCTTCCAGCTTGCCGCATTCGACGATGGCGTTGCCGCGTTCGATGCGCTTGATGGTGCCGGTCACCAGGTGCTCGCGGCGCTGCAGGAACTCGTTCAGCAACTGTTCGCGCTCGGCGTCGCGAATGCGCTGCAGAATCACTTGCTTGGCGGTTTGCGCGCCGATGCGGCCAAACTCCACGGCCTCCATCGACTCTTCGATGTAAGCGCCCAGCTCTATGCGCGGATCGCGCTCACGAGCGTCGACCAAGCCGATTTCCTTGCTTTCCGATTCCAGCAGCTCGTCTTCCACCACCAGCCAGCGGCGGAAGGTCTGGTACTGACCGCTGTGACGATCGATTTCGACGCGCACGTCCATCTCGTCATCGGTAAATTTTTTCTTGGTTGCCGAGGCAAGCGCCATTTCAAGGGCGGAGAACACCACATCCTTGCTGACATTCTTTTCGCTCGCCAGGGCATCCACCAGCAACAAAATCTCGCGACTCATTCATTCCTCTCCGATTTTTGTCCTTTTGCGTGGCTTTATGGCCGTCCAGACATCAAAACTCAGGCTCTAGCCTGGCCTTGTCGATATTGGCAAACGGAATCGCCACGATGCGGCCATCCACATCCAGCTTCACAGAGTCTTCCTCGACCCCGGCAAGACGACCGGTAAATTTCTTCTGCTGCTCGATCGGCATGCGCGTCTTGATCTTGGCAAGCTTTCCAGCGAAGCGGACGAAATCAGCCTCTTTCTTCAGCGGACGGTCCAAGCCCGGCGAAGACACTTCGAGTCGCTCGTAGTCGATGTTCTCGACCATGAAAAGGCGGGTAAAGTGATTGCTCACCTGGACGCAGTCTTCCACGGTGATGCCACCCGGCTTGTCGATAAAAACGCGAAAACCGCCCCCTGGGGTCATTTCAAAGTCGACCAACTCATAGCCGAGACCCGGCAGGGTGTTTTCCAGCAGCAAACGAACATCCATTGCTTTTTCCACAAATAAAAAATGGGCGAAACGCCCATCCCTAACCGACGCGATTGTAACCTATTCCATTGAAAAAGAAAACCGGCGCGCCGCCTTCCCCACTCCGGCGACGGCGGCAGTTTGCAGCGGACTTCTTTGCGAGCGGTTCCAGTTACGGTACATTACCGAGCACTCAAACAGCAGTTTGACGTCAGAACCTGTTTACGATCTGCTGCGCATCGGCGATACGGCGTTGAAAACGGCTTCGAAATGCTCATGTACCAACCGTACATTCCGCTTTCTCAGCCGTTTTCGCCTTGTCTCGCTCTAGCTCGCGAGATCGTGAACACGTTCTCAGTGGCGCCCAAGCCGCCACGACATAACAAATATATAGTCACCAAATAGGTACGACGCCCGCCGGCGCGCGACACGCTGGCGCGACTCTCGTTAACCAGCACGATGGAGAAACCGGGATTTATGGAAAAGGTGTGGCTCAAAAACTACCAGCCGGGCGTAGCTCACGAAATCGACATCAATCAGTTCCAGTCCGTGGTCGAGGTCTTCGACCGCAGCGTCAAGAAATTCCATGACCGCCCGGCGCTGGCCTGCATGGGCAAGGAGCTCAGCTATAGCGAAATGGATCAGCTCTCCGGCCGCTTCGCCTCCTTCCTGCAGCACAAGCTGGGGCTGAAAAAGGGCGACCGCGTGGCGGTGATGATGCCCAATCTGCTGCAATACCCGATCGCGGTGTTCGGCACGCTGCGCGCCGGCGGCACCGTGGTCAACGTCAACCCGCTGTACACCCCGCGCGAGCTGGAACACCAGTTGAAGGATTCCGGCGCGGAAACCATCGTGATCCTGGAAAACTTCGCCAGCGTGCTGGAGCAGGTGCTGCCGCGCACCCAGGTCAAGAACGTGGTGATCGCCTCCATCGGCGAGATGCTGGGCTTCGCCAAGGGCATGCTGGTCGATTTCGTGGTGCGCAAGGTCAAGAAGATGGTGCCGCCGTGGCGCCTGCCCGGCCACATCCGCTTCAAGGACGCGCTGGCGCAAGGCGCGAGCGCGCCATACCAGCCGGTGGCGCTGAGTCACGACGACATCGCCTTCCTGCAATACACCGGTGGCACCACCGGCGTGTCCAAGGGCGCGATGCTGGTGCACCGCAATATCGTCGCCAATATGCTGCAGGCCGGCGAATGGGTGAAGCCGGCGATCCGCCCGGGACAGGAAATCATCGTCACCGCGCTGCCGCTGTATCACATCTTCTCGCTGACCGCGAATCTGATGGTGTTCACCGAGATGGGCGCGCTCAACATCCTGATCACCAATCCGCGCGACATCCCAGGCTTCATCAAGGAGATGAGCAAATACCCGATTACCTGCATGACCGGGGTCAACACCCTGTTCAACGCGCTGCTGAACAATCCGGAATTCGCCAAGCTGGACTTCTCCACCTGGCGCCTGGCGCTGGGCGGCGGCATGGCGGTGCAAAAGGCGGTGGCCGACAAGTGGAAGCAGGTCACCGGCGTGACCCTGGTGGAAGCCTATGGCCTGACCGAGGCCAGCCCGGCGGTATGCATGAACCCGCTGGACCTGGCGGCCTACAACGGCACCATCGGCGTGCCGGTGCCCTCCACCGAGATGCAGTTGCGCGGCCCCGAGGGCGAGGAAGTCGCCCCCGGCGAGCAGGGCGAGTTGTGCATCCGCGGCCCGCAGGTGATGACAGGCTATTGGAACCGTCCGGACGAAACCGCCAAGGTGCTGAGCCCGGACGGCTTCCTCGCCACCGGCGACATGGCCATGCTGACGCCGGACGGCTTCGTCAAGCTGGTGGACCGCAAGAAGGACATGATCCTGGTGTCCGGCTTCAACGTCTATCCGAATGAGATCGAGGACGTGGTGGCCAGCCACCCGGGCGTGCTGGAAGTGGCTTGCATCGGCGTGCCGGACGACAAGTCCGGCGAAGTGGTCAAGGTGTTCGTGGTGCGCAAGGACCGCGCGCTGAGCGAGAAGGACATCGTCCAGCACTGCCGCGACAATCTGACCGGCTACAAGGTGCCCAAGCTGGTAGAGTTCCGCGACGAATTGCCCAAGACCAATGTCGGCAAGATCCTGCGCCGCGCGCTGCGCGACGAGAGCGGCGCCGCCAAGCCGGCCTGACCATGCCACGCAGATGAAATCGCCGCCGCCCGCTCCTGGGCGGCGTTTTTTTTGAGCGTGGGCGGCTACACTTGAAGCCTGACAGCCGCTCCTATCCAAATAACAGTTGTTTGTTCCGGGTGCACGATTATGTTGATGCTGCCGTTTTTCAAACTGATGGCCGAACGCCGCGCCAGCGACCTGTTCTTCACCAGCTTCTCCCCGCCGATGATCAAGCAGAACGGCGAACTGCTGCCGCTGAACGAAAAACCGCTGACCGCGGACATGGTCAAGCAGTTGGCCTACAGCCTGATGAGCGAGGAGGAGATCAGCTCGTTCGAACAAGAGCGCGAAATGAATCTGGGCCATCCCGTCCCCGGCCTCGGCAGTTTCCGCATCAATATCTTCTGGCAGCGCGGCTCGGTGGGCATGGTGGTGCGCTACATCCTGCCCAACATCCCCTCGCTGGAGCAGTTGCAGTTGCCGCCGGTGCTCAGCGAGCTGATCAAGCTCAAGCGCGGCCTGATCCTGGTGGTCGGCTCCACCGGTTCCGGCAAGAGCTCCACCGTGGCCGCGATGCTGCAAACCCGCAACCAGAGCATGAGCGGCCACATCCTCACCGTGGAGGATCCGATCGAGTTCCTGTTCCGCCACGACAAATCCATCGTCAACCAGCGCGAAGTCGGCTTCGACACCCTCTCCTACGCCCGCGCGCTGAAAAACGCGATGCGCGAAGCGCCGGACGTGCTGATGATAGGCGAGATCCGCGACCCGGAAACGCTGACCCAGGCGGTGACCTACGCCCAGTCCGGCCATTTGTGCATTTCCACGCTGCACGGCAACAACAGCTACCACATGCTGAGCCGGGTCATCAATTTCTTCCCGGCGGAAAGCCGCGCCGCGCTGCTGATGGACCTGTCCGCCGCGCTCAAAGCGGTGGTTTCGCAACGGCTGATCCCCACTCTGGACGGCGGACGGGTGCCGGCGATCGAGATTCTGATCAACAGCGCGCGCATTTCGGAGTTGATCCGCAACGGAGAGATAGACAAAATCAAGGAAGCCATCGAAAACAGCATGAGCGATGGTTCGCAAACCTTCGAACAGGCGTTGTACCGGCTGTATAGCGCGGGCCGCATCAGCCTGGACGAGGCACTGAGAAACGCCGACTCGCCCACCAATCTGTACTGGCTGATCAATCAGACCAAGGAAAAACCGGCGAGCGGCGACAACAAGAAACCCGATGGCGGCGAGCCGCCAAGCTTCGACAGCATCAAACTGGACCTGTAACCCACCCATGATCACTCTTTACGGCATCCCCAACTGCAGCACTGTCAAGAAAGCCCGCCAATGGCTGAGCGACAACGGCCTCGATTACCATTTCCATGATTTCAAGAAACAAGGCGTGGACGCCGCCAGCCTGGAGCAATGGGCGAGCGCGGTCGGCCTCGCCAAGCTGATCAATCGCCAGGGCACCACCTGGCGCGCATTACCGGACGAAGTCAAGGCCGGCGCCGAGCAATTGCCGGCCGCGCTGGCGCTGATGCAGGCCAACCCCTCGGTGATCAAGCGCCCGGTGCTGGACGCCGGCGGCAAGATCAGCGTCGGCTTTATCGAAGCCGACTGGGCGGAGCGTCTGCTGAAATGAGCGCCACCCTAGAACTGGCGCGGCAGCTGATCCGGCTGGATTCGGTAACGCCGCGCGACCAAGGCTGCCAGGAGCTGATGATAGCCCGGCTGGAAGCCATCGGCTTTCGCGTCGAGCGCATGCGCTTCGGCGAGGTCGACAACTTCTGGGCGCGCCGCGGCGACGCCGGCCCGCTGGTCTGCTTCGCCGGCCACACCGATGTGGTGCCCACCGGCCCGCTGGAGCAATGGGACAGCCCGCCGTTCGAGCCCACGGTGCGCAACGGCCTGCTCTACGGCCGCGGCGCCGCCGACATGAAGGCTTCGCTGGCCGCCTTTGTCACCGCCTGCGAAGACTTCGTCGCCGCCCGCCCCGACCACCCCGGCTCCATCGCCCTGCTGATCACCTCGGACGAGGAAGGCGTGGCGGTGGACGGCAGCGTCAAGGTGGTGGACGCGCTGGAGGCGCGCGGCGAGACCATGGACTATTGCATCGTCGGCGAACCCACCTCCGACCAAGCGCTGGGCGACACCATCAAGAACGGCCGCCGCGGCTCCTTGTCCGGCCATTTGATCGTGCACGGCATCCAGGGCCATATCGCCTATCCGCACCTGGCCAAGAACCCGGTGCACCTGATGGCGCCAGCGTTGGCCGAGCTGGCGGCGACGCGCTGGGACGAGGGCAACGCCTTCTTCCCGCCCACCAGCTGGCAGGTGTCCAATATCCACGCCGGCACCGGCGCCGGCAACATCATCCCCGGCCATTGCGACATCCGCTTCAACTTCCGCTTCTCGCCGGAGAGCAGCGCGGAATCACTGAAGGAGCGCGTCTGCGCCATCCTGGACCGCCATGGCCTGGGCTACGAGTTGCACTGGCAGCTGTCCGGCCAGCCCTTCCTGACCCAGCCAGGCAAGCTCACCGAGGCGCTTGGCCGCGCCATCGCCGAGATCGCCGGCCGCCAGGCGGAGTTGTCCACCACCGGCGGCACCTCCGACGGGCGCTTCATCAAGCGCGTCGCGAGCGAACTGGTGGAATTCGGCCCGGTCAACGCCACCATCCACAAGCTGAACGAGTGCGTGGAAGTGGCCGACATTGAACCACTGTCGGCGATTTACCGGCGCACGCTGGAACTGCTGCTGAACGCTGTCTAAGCCGAATTCCGGCTATGCTGAAACCGGTTGCGCCTGGCGCGGCCGGTTTTTTTGCTTTGCGGCGCGCCGCCGTGGCGCGGCGTCGACGCTTCCCGTCTCCCGCCTGAATGCGGCGGCCGCCTGCGAAAGGTATGATCCGAACCATGGAAGTCGAAATCGCAAAAATATTCATCGCGCTGCTGGTGCTGGTCAATCCGCTGGGCGCCATTCCCATTTTCATCAGCCTGACGCCCACCTCCAACCAGCTGGAGCGCAAGAAGATCGCCAAGACCACGGCCATCGCCGTGGCCATCGTGCTCTGCCTGTTCGCCGTCGTCGGCGAGACCTTGCTGCGCTTTCTCGGCATCAGCGTCGGCTCCTTCCAGGTGGGCGGCGGCTTGCTGGTGATGCTGATCGCCATCGCGCTGATGAACGCCAAGCCAGGGCCGACCAAGACCACCAAGGTGGAACGCGAAGAAGCCGAGACCAAGACCAATATCGCGGTAGTGCCGATGGCCATCCCGCTGATGACCGGGCCGGGCACCATCTCCACCGTGATCATCTATGCCACCACCGCATCATCCTGGGTACAGGTGGTTTATCTTTTAGTGAGCAGTTTGCTGGTGGCGATCACCTGCTACGGTGCGCTGGTGCTGGCCTCGCCGCTGTCGCGGCTATTGGGGCAGACCGGCATCAACATCGTCAACCGGGTGATGGGCATGTTGCTGGCGGCGGTGTCGGTGGAAATCATCGTTGACGGAATTTATCGTCTTTTCCCGCAGCTAACCCGCTGAAAATCACGCAGAATCTGCTTATTCGGCAACATTCTCGCACGCACAACATCAATACAGTCCCAAGCGATTTTCCTCCGCCCGCATCGCTTCCCCCTGGCAGCGGCGCGGGCGAATATCGCACAAAACACACTGTTTTTACTAGTATTTCTTGATTTAAACGCTGTCCTTGCAGTCTGCGCCTGTATATGGACAGATGCCGCTGTATACACATTTTCAGGGTGAACTGTTCATTGTTTGTACCGATCCCAAGCAGTACTAATAAGGGGTTTTCATTCAATGGGCATTTCACCATGTCTAGCCAGCACGCCGTCCCCATCAAAATCTACCCCCGACTGACCACTGGCCGTTTCAACAATGCGCGAGTATTCATGGTGCTCGCCACCCAGCTGGCTTTCTTCGGCCTGCCCTGGCTGCAGTGGAATGGCCGCCAGGCGGTGCACCTGGATCTGGAGCAGCACCGCTTCCTGATCTTCGGCCTCACTTTCTGGCCCCAGGACTTCATTTACTTCGCCGCCTTGCTGGTGATCTGCGCGCTGGGCCTGTTCCTGTGGACGGCGCTGGCCGGCCGACTCTGGTGCGGCTATAGCTGTCCGCAGACAGTCTATACCCAGATCATGATCTGGATTGAGCGGCTGACGCTGGGCGACCACAATGCACGCCGCAAGCTCGACGCCGCGCCGATGAGCGTGAACAAATTCACGCGCAAGACGCTGTCCCACAGCTTGATGGGCCTGTTCTCCTTGTTGACCGGCTTCACCCTGGTCGGCTACTTCACCCCGGTGCGCGAACTGGCCGCCGCCGCGCCCAGCCTGGCCTACGGCCCGTGGGAAAGTTTCTGGATCCTGTTCTACGGCGGCTTCACCTGGCTGCTGGCCGGCGTGCTGCGCGAAAAAGTCTGCCTGCACATGTGCCCGTACGCCCGCTTCCAGGGCGCGATGTTCGACAACGACACCCTGATCATCTCCTACGACAACCGTCGCGGCGAGCCGCGCGGCAAGGGCAAGCAAGCGGCCGACAAGGCGCGCGGCAGCTGCATCGATTGCGGCATCTGCGTGCAGGTCTGCCCCACCGGCATCGACATCCGCAACGGCCTGCAATATGAATGCATAGGCTGCGCCGCCTGTATCGACGCCTGCGACCAGGTGATGGACAAGATCCACGCGCCGCGCGGGCTGATCCGCTACACCAGCGCCGCCGCGCTGGAAGCCGCCGACAAGCCGCAACGCGCCGGCGGCAGCCACCGTCCGCGCGTCATCGTCTACTCCAGCCTGCTGGCCGGCATCATCGCGCTGTCCACCACCGCGCTGATCCTGAAAAAGCCGTTCAAGGTGGATGTGTTGCGCGACCGCGCCATCCTGGTGCGCGCCACCGACGACGGCCTGCTGGAAAACAGCTACAACCTGAAGCTGATCAACACCAGCGAGCAGGCGCAGCGCTTCAAGATCCAGGTGGAAGGCCTGCCCAGCCTGAGGCTGGACAAGCCCGGACAGGTGGTCGAAGTGGCGCCCACCCGCACCGAAACCGTCACCGTCAGGGTGCAGGCCGAACCCGAACACGCTACCCGCGGCGCGCACGACATCTATTTCGTGGTCAGCTCGCTGAGCCATGACGGTAGTATCATCAGGGAAAAATCCAGCTTCATCGGCGAATGAACGCGTGTTTTAGCAGTCCATCAGCAGTCATGCCGCGGCGCGCCGCCGCCGCGGCTCAACCGCCAGGAATACCATGAGCAAGACCAGTCAACTGAGCCAGCGCTTCCGCCATGCCATCGAGCAGGGCCATCTGCGCCCCGGCGACCGCATGCCTTCGCTGCGCAAGCTATGCCTGGACCACAAGGTCAGCATCACCACCGCCCAGCGCGCCTACGCCGAATTGGAAAAACAAGGCCTGATCGAATCGCTGCCCCGTTCCGGCTTCCGGGTGCTGGGCCTGTCCTCGCTGTCATTGCGGCAGGCGCCGCCGCTGCCGGACCATCCCGGCGAATTCCGCGCCGAGCACCTGACCATGGCGTTGCCCATGCCCTGGGGCTGCCCGTTCATGAACCCGGTGCTGATCAACACCACGCCGCTGACCCGGGCGCTGACCCGCGCGCTCAGCGATTACCGCTACGCATTGTCCAGCACCGATAGCGAGGGCTACGAGGGCTTGCGCCGCGAGCTGGCGCTGCGCTACCTGGCCCAGGGCGTGGAGCTGGACGGCGAGGAGATGCTGATCACCTGCGGCGGCATGGAGGCGCTGAACCTGGCGATCCGCGCGGTGGCCCGCCTCAGCGGCAGCGATTGCATGCTGGTGATCACCCCGGCCTTCCCGCCCATCTTCGAGCAGCTGGAACAACTGGCGTTGCGCCCGGTGGGCTTTAACTGTCCGCCCGGCCAGCCGCTGGACCTGGAGCGGCTGGAAGCCTTGCTGATCCAGCATCAGCCGGCCGCCATCATCGCCATGCCCAATTTCCAGCACCCCACCGGCCAGGTGATGAGCGATTCGCAAAAAGCCGCGCTGCTGGCGCTGGCGGAACGCCACCGCGTGCCCATCATCGAGGACGACACCTACCGCGAGCTGTACTTCGGCGAAGGCGCGCCATTGCCGCTCAAGGCTTTCGATCAGCGCGGCAGCGTGCTGCACTGCTCCTCGTTCAGCAAATCGCTGGCGCCGGGCTACCGCGTCGGCTGGATCGCCGCCGGGCGCTTCCGCGACAGCGTGATGGGCTTGAAGCTGTGCAGCTCGCTGGCCACGCCGCTACCCAGCCAGATGGCGCTGGCGCGGCTGCTGGCCGGCGGCCACCACGAGGACATGCTCAGCTTGCTGCGCCAGCGCCTGCAAAACAATCTGGCCGCGCTGCAACAGCAAATCGCCACCCATTTCCCAGCCGACTGCCGGATGGCGCTGCCGCTGGGCGGCTACTTCCTGTGGGTGGAACTGCCGCCCGGCGTCGACTGTCGCCGCTTGCTGCCGATGGCGATGCAGCAGGGCCTGCACTTCGCGCCGTCCCAGCTGTTCCACACCCCGGGCCAGGACGCCGGCAATGCGATGCGGCTGAACTTCAGCTTCTACGATCCGCTGCAGCAACGCTCCGGCGTGCCGCTGCTGGCTGAACTGCTCAGCCCGGCCAGCGCCTACTGACGCCGCGCGCAAAAAGCCCGGGACCAAGAACCTGTGCACGATCTCGCGAACTAGAGCGAGACAAGGCGAAAACGAGCGAAAAAGCGGAATGTACAAGTGGTACATGAGCATTTTGAGCTTGTTTTTAACGCCGTATCGCCGAAGCGCAGCAGACATTGAACAGGTTCTAAGAACCTGTTTACGATCTGCTACGCGTCGGCGGAATAGTTAGACAAGGGC
>NZ_JAYSGF010000014.1:0-103627 GCF_041912965.1 Chromobacterium sp.
GGGCGAACTTGACCGCCTTGATCTTGCCTTCCACGCCGCGCTTGCCGAAGCCGCCCGGCACCAGGATGGCGTCCATGTCCTTCAGCGAATCGGCGCCGTCGCGCTCGATTTCCTCGGAGTCGACATAGATGATGTTGACGTTGGTGCGGGTGTGGATGCCTGCGTGCTTCAGCGCCTCGGTCAGCGACTTGTAGGATTCGGTCAGGTCGACGTACTTGCCCACCATCGCGATATTGATGCTGTGGTCCGGGTGCTCGATCGCGTCGATGATGCGGCCCCATACCGACAGATCCGCCTTGGGCAGATCCAGCTGCAGCTGTTCGGCGATGATGTCGTCAATGCCTTGACCGTGGAGCATGGCCGGCACTTTGTAGATGGAGTCCGAATCGTAACAGCCGATGACCGCGTTTTCCTCGACATTGCAGAACAGCGCGATCTTGCGTTTTTCGTCTTCCGGCAGTTCGCGGTCCATCCGGCACAGCAGCACGTCCGGCTGAATGCCGATTTCGCGCAGCTCTTTCACCGAGTGCTGGGTGGGCTTGGTCTTGATCTCGCCGGCGGTGGCGATGTAGGGCACGTAGGACAGGTGCACATACAGGGTGTTCTTGCGGCCCAGGTTGGAGCGCATCTGGCGGATGGCTTCCAGGAAGGGCAGCGATTCGATGTCGCCGACGGTGCCGCCGATTTCAACGATGGCGACATCGGCATCGGCCGCGCCTTCGTGCATCTTCAGCTTGATTTCGTCGGTGATGTGCGGGATCACTTGCACGGTGCCGCCGAGGTAGTCGCCGCGGCGTTCCTTGGTGATGACCGACTCGTAAACCTGACCGGTGGTGAAGTTGTTGCTTTTCTTCATCTTCGCGTGGATGAAGCGCTCGTAGTGACCCAGGTCGAGGTCGGTTTCCGCGCCGTCTTCGGTGACGAAGACCTCGCCGTGCTGGAACGGGCTCATGGTGCCCGGGTCGACGTTGATGTAGGGGTCGAGCTTCAGCATGGTGACTTTCAGCCCGCGAGATTCAAGGATGGCGGCGATGGACGCAGCGGCAATGCCCTTACCCAGGGAGGACACCACACCGCCGGTTACGAAGATGTACTTGGTCATGAGATTACGGCTCTATGGGAATCCGGGATTCTACCCTGAAATCGTTGCGATTTGAATCGCTTCGAACCATGTTGTTGCATGTCGCGCCTAGGCGGCGACAGGAGCGGCGCGGACGGCCTTATCCTCGGCCGCAAGAAATGCTCGCATCCCTGTCGCAAATGCGGTACAATTGCCGCCGACTGTTTCATCCACGATCGCACCCTAAGCAGTAGACGGGTGCGTTTTCTGCTTGAGTGTCTGGCTTTGTCTATGATATAAAGCCAGCTTTTACCGGTTTTGGGAGTGTTTAACATGGCGCGTGTTTGCAAAGTCACCGGCAAGCGTCCGATGACCGGGAACAATGTTTCCCACGCCAACAATAAGACTAAACGTCGTTTCCTGCCCAACCTGCAATATCGCAAGTTCTGGGTTGAGAGCGAAAACCGCTGGGTGCGTCTGCGCGTATCCAACGCGGCACTGCGTACCATCGACAAAGTTGGCATCGATGTAGTGCTGGCTGATCTGCGCGCTCGCGGCGAGATCTGATTGCGGTCAACCAGAGAAAGCTACTGAGGTAATAACATGCGCGATAAAATCAAGCTAGAGTCCACTGCTGGCACCGGCCACTTCTACACCACGACGAAGAACAAGCGTACGATGCCGGAAAAAATGGAGATCAAGAAATTTGATCCCGTTGCTCGCAAGCACGTTCTGTACAAAGAAACCAAGCTGAAATAAGCCGGTTTCCGCGGGAACGCAAAGAAGAGCCCTTCTCTGGTGCACGGAGAAGGGTTTTTTTATGGGCCGGTTTCTAGCCAGGTATCAAAAAACCCCGTCAGGTATATGCCTGGCGGGGTTTTTTTGCGCGGTTAAGAGCCGCTAACAAAACCTCGCAGAGAATCTGAGCCAAGGCGCGCCGACGCAGGCAGTACAGGTAGTGCGACAAGGAGGCGCGACGCGGGATCGGGGTTTTGTTGGCGGGTCTAAAGCTGAGCTTGGGCTGTGCTTGTGTCCTTGCGCTAGCGATGCTCAAGACTGATCCCGGAGGCGGGCGAAGGTATTGCGGGCGAACACCAGATCCTGCCAGGCTTTGTGCTTGTCGGGTTGGTTGCGCAGCAGATAGGCGGGATGGTAGCTGACGATCAGCGGGATATCCTGATAGCTGTGCAGCTTGCCGCGCAACTGGCCTATGCTTTTTTCCGTCTGAAGCAGGGTTTGGGCGGCGAAACGGCCCAGCGCGAGGATCAGCGTGGGCTGGATGTGGCGGATCTGCTGGATCAGGTAGTTCTGGCAGGAGGCGATTTCATCGCCGCTGGGGTTGCGGTTGCCCGGCGGGCGGCATTTGAGCACATTGGCGATGTACACGTCCTGGTCACGGTCCAGGCCAGTAGCGCTCAGCATATTGTCCAGCAGCTGCCCGGCGCGGCCGACAAAGGGTAGGCCTTGTTTATCCTCTTGCTCGCCTGGCGCTTCGCCTATCAGCAGCCAGCGCGCCTGCTTGTTGCCGCGGCCGAACACGGTTTGGGTGCGGGTCTGGCACAGCCGGCAGTCGCGGCAGTCGCGCACGGCGCGCTCCAAGGCATCCCATTCCAGCAAGGGTGCCGCGGTGTCCGCAACCATGGCCGGCACGGCAGCCGGAGCGGCGACGGGTGTAGGCGCAGGCGTTGCTGCTTCGGCAGGGCTGGGCGCGGGCTGTGGCGGAGTGCTTGCTGGAGCGGGAGTTGCCAGGATGGGGGCGATGACGGCTGGGGCCGGCTCGGCGTTTGTGGTTTCCGCTGACTCTGCTTGACACAGGCTGCGCTGCAGCGCGGCCGGGTGTTGTTCGAACCAGCCCGGGCGGCCTTCCCAGCCGGGGCCCAGGCCGATCAGGCGTTGGATCTGCGCCGAGCGATTCATAATCCGGTCTCCATCAGGATGGCGTCCTCGCGGCCGTGGGCGCAGGGATAGTAGTTCTTGCGCAAGCCACTCTCGACAAAACCCTGGCGCTGATACAGATGTCGCGCGACGGCATTGCCGGCTCGTACTTCGAGAAACAGACGTCGCGCGCCGGCGGCGGCCAGGCTGGCGCTCAGTTCTCGCAGCAGTCGGCCGCCCAGCCCCTGGCCCTGCCATTGCGGGTCGATCACGATATTGAGTAGTTCCGCCTCGTCCAGCACGCTCTGGGTGACGGCGAAGCCCTGCAGCTGTTCCGCGGCGAACAAGCCGTGGAATTGGTGGCCGCAGCGCAGCGAGTCCTGGTATTGCGCCGCGGACCAGCCATGGGCGTGGGCGCGGCTTTCCAGTTCTGCCAGCTGGATGGCGTCGGTTGGGATGAACATGCGATAGCCTTCGCTCATTTCTGCCGAGCCAGTTGCTGTTCTTGCGAGGTCAGCGCGACTTTATTGCGCACATAGAGCAATTCGGCCTCGCGCGCGGGCAGCAGCGGATAGCGACCGCTACGCGCCAGCGGGAAATAGGCGAGGGCATTGGGCAGCAATTCGGCGCGGACGACGGTTGCGCCGGCATTTTCCAGTAGCGCGGGATAGCGTTCGAAGCCGTCGCCGGCCACGATCGAAACATCCTGCGGCCAGCTCAGCGCTTCTGGCGCGGCGACGCTGATCGGGCCCAGCCGTTCGGGCGCTCCAGCGTCCGTGACGCGATAACAAGCGCTGTAGACCTGCTGCATCCTGGCGTCCAGGCAGACCAGCACCGTGCCGGCGCCGGCTTGCTGGGCGATATTGTCCAGCGTTGGAATGCAGATCACCGGGAGGCCGGCGGAGAAGGCCAGTCCTTGCGCTAGACCGCAGGCGATGCGCAGACCGGTGAAGGAGCCCGGGCCTTGGCCGAAGGCGATGGCGTCCAGTTGCTCCAGGCTGATCTCGGCTTGTTGCAGCAGGCGCGCCAGTTCCGGCAGCGCGCGCTCGGCGTGTTTCTGCTCGACTTTCTCGTGAAAGGAGAAGGTGCGCTCGCCGTTGTCTACGGCCAGGGATAGATACGAGGTGGAACAATCAATGGCAAGCAATTTCATCGGGGAATTCGGTCTCAAGCTTTAAGGCTGCGGGCTGCAAGACTGCGAATTATAAGCCGAGTTCTTCCACCCAGGCGAGCGCGGAGACATGGGCTTGATTGAATTGCTCGCTGCTGAGCTTGAGCTGGGCGCACAATTCGGGCACGCCGCTGAGCTGCCCGTGCTCGCAGGCCTTGACCAGCTTGAGGAAGCTGCTCATCGTGCCTTTTTCGTGCAGCAGCGCCTCGGTGATGGGGTCCGGCAGTTGCAGGTGTTCGAGGATATTGTCCATCGGCATGTCGAACAGCACGTCCAGCAGGCTGAACATGCCGATGATGAACAGATTGTCGCAGGTGTCGTGGCGTTCGCCGTGGGCCTTGCCCAGCAGTTCCATGAAGCGACCGCGGGTGACGGCGGTTTTTTGCAGCGCCGGCGGCGCATGGCCTTCGTCCGAGGCGGTGACCAGCAGCAGGGTCAGCCAGCGGTACAGCTTCTGGTAGCCCAGCACGGTGACGGCGTGGGAGAAGGAACTGATGCTGGTATTCAGGCCTGCCGCGGCCGAGTTGACGTAGCGCAGCAGCTTGTAGGACAGCGCCAGATCGCGCTTGAGCACTTGTTCGACATCGCGGATGTCGGCGTCCATGCGCAAGAGATTGAGCAGTTCCAGCGTGTTGCGGAAGGAGGGGTGGATGACCTTGGCGGACAGGGTTTCCGGCTGGGCGAAATAGAAGCCCTGGAAGCCGTCCATGCCCAATTCCTTGCATAGATGAAACTGAGCGTGGGTTTCCACGCGCTCGGCGATGCGTATCACCGGGTAGCTGCGCAGCCGCGACGCCAGCATCTGGAAGCGGTTGGTGTCGTGGTGCTGGATGTCCAGCTTGACGTAGTTGGCCAGTTCCAGGAAGGCAGCGGCCGGCGACTCGAAGCTGAAGTCGTCCAGCGAAATGCCGAAGCCCAGCGAGCGCAGATGGCGCGCGCGCGACAGCAGCTCATTGGAGGGCACGATGCGCGGCGAGATGTCGAGAATGACGCGGCGCGGCGGCAGCAGTTCGAGGAACTCGCTGCTAAGCATGGCTTCGCCGATATTGATGAAGGCCAGCTTGCTGCCGATCAGCCAACTGGTGCCCATATTGTTGAGCGTGTTGACCAGCACCTGGGTGTCGGCTTGCAATTCGGTATGCTTGCCGACGCCGGAGGCCTCGCCGCTGGGACGAAAAAGCAGCTCATAGCCTATGAGCTGCTGGTTGCGGTTGAGAACGGCCTGCCTGCCTATAAAGGCGCTAGTCGAGGTCATTGTCCCGGTATGCCTCTGTTCAGGTGGCGATCAAGTCCGCGGAACGAGTGACGCTGTTGCTGGTTTCGCTGGAGGAGAGTAGGTCTTCCATGTCCAGTACCAGCACGACGGAGCCATCGCCGGACAAGGTGGCGCCAGCCACGCCTTTCGGGCGGATGTTCTGCAGCGGTTTGATCACCACGTCGTCGCGGCCGACGAAGGAGTCGATCGCCAGGATGAAGGATTTTTCCGCCGACTGCATCAGCACGCCGAAATAAGGCTTTTGCGTCGGTTCCCAACCCAGCAGGCCGGCCAGGGTCTTCAGCGGCAGGATTTCGTCGCGCACCACGATGGTGGGCTTGCCGGAGACTTCCTGAATCGCGTTCGGGTCTATGGTGATGATTTCGCGCACCATCGCCAGCGGCACGGCGAACGGCTGGTTGCAGGCGCGCACAACCAGTACCGGCAGGATGGCCAGCGTCAGCGGCAGCGAGATGCTGATGCGGGTGCCTTCGCCCGGCACCGAGTTGATGTCGATGCGACCGTTCAGCTTCTGGATATTGGTGCGCACCACGTCCATGCCCACGCCGCGGCCGGATACGCTGGAAATCTGATCCTTGGTGGAGAAGCCGGGCAGGAAGATCAGCTGCAGGCACTGTTTTTCATCCAGGGAGTTGGCGCTCTCCTGGTCGATCAGGCCTTTTTCGATCGCCTTGCGGCGCAGCGCGTCGGCGTTCATGCCTTTGCCGTCGTCGGTGATCTCGATCAGGATATGATCGCCCACCTGTTCTGCGGTCAGCTGCACCAGCGCCTGCGGCTTCTTGCCGGCGGCGATGCGCTCTTCCGGCTGCTCGATGCCGTGGTCGACGGCATTGCGCACCAAGTGGACCAGCGGATCGTTCAAATCCTCGATCATGGTCTTGTCCAGCTCGGTTTCTTCGCCGGACAGCACCAGTTCGACTTCCTTGCCCAACTGACGCGCGAGGTCGCGCGCCAAGCGCGGGTATTTCTGGAACAGGCGGCCAATCGGCTGCATGCGGGTTTTCATCACCGCGTTCTGCAGATCGCCGACTAGCAGGTCCAATTGGCTGATCGCCTCGTCCAGCGAGCGCAGGGTGTTGGTGTCGCGGTTGCCTTGCAGGATCTCGGTGCGCAGCGTGGTCAGCCGGTTCTTGGTCAGGCCGATTTCGCCGGACAGGTTCAGCACCATGTCCAGGCGCACGGTATCGATGCGGATGGTGTTTTCCTGCGGGCCGCTGCTGCTCGGCGCATTGGTCGCCGGTTTGCTCGGCGCCGGCTTGGGCGGCGCTTTTGGCGCGGGCGCAGCGGCAACCGGCGCGGGGGCTGGAGCAGCTGGGGCCGGCGCGGGAGCGGGTGTAGCGGCTTGCGGCGCTGCGGCGGGAGCGCCCGCGGCGGCGCCGGGGGCTACCGCCTGGTAGAGCTGATTCCAGTCCGGGCCTTGGCCGGCGGCGGGCGCTGCTGTCGGCTGGGCCGGCGGCGGTGCGGCAGGTGCGGGGGCGACCGGAGCGGCGGCTTCCGCCGGCGCGTCGCCGGGCAAGGCTTCGCCGGCCAGCGCGGCGTCCAGCGCCGCCAGCACGCGCGGATCGGCGTCGCTGGGCATCAGGCCCTGGCCCATGGTGCCGAACATGTCGCGCACGATGCCGGTGGCGTCCAAAATCACGTCCATGATGCCGGCGGTGATGTGCAACTCGCCGTTACGCAGCTTGTCGAACAGGTTTTCGGTGCGGTGGCACAAATTGACCATCGGGCCGACGTTGAGAAAGCCCGCGCCGCCCTTGATGGTGTGGAAGCCCCGGAAAATATCGTTCAGCAGCGCTTTGTCTTCCGGACGCTTTTCCAGTTCCACCAGTTTATTGTCTACATCGGAGAGAAGGTCCGTAGACTCCATCAGGAAGTCTTGCAGCAGCTCTTCCATGCCGGCAAATTCGCTCATTTTCCACCCCCGCCACGCCTTGCTCGCGTGCCTAGTTCTGCGTGTTGTTCGTTAGAAGCCCAGGCTTTCCAGCAGGTCGTCGACCTGTTGCTGGCTGTTGACCACGTCGGTGCGGCCTTCCGGATTGATGACCGGACCGTTCAACAGATTGCTGCCCATGCCCAGTTCTTCTTTTTTCGCCTCGGGCGAAAACTCGATCAGGAAGTTGACCAGCTCGCTTTCCAACAGCTTGACCATGCCCATCATCTTCTTGATGACCTGGCCGGTCAGATCCTGGAAGTCCTGAGCCATGACGATTTCCAGCAACTGGGTGCTGGTCGCCTGGGTCTGGGCCGGCACTTCATTTAAGTAGCCGCGCGTGTCGGCCGCAAGTTGTTGGAACTCTTCCACGGTCAGCAGATTGGCGTACAGCCGTTCCCAGCGCGAGGACAGTTCCAGCGCCTTGCTTTCCAACTGGTCCTGATAGGGCTTGGCCAGATCGGTGGCGTTGAGCACGCGTTCGGCCGAATTTTCCGTCAGGGTGGCGATATAGGTCAGCCTGTCCTTGGCGTCCGGAATCGCATCGGCCATTTTTTCCAGGGATTTGTCGTAGCCTAAATCGCGTAGCGCATCATGCATTTTGCGGGTTAACTGACCAATTTGTTCGTACATCGAGGTAGGACCGCCGGCAGCGCCGGTTGCTTGAGCGGCGGCGACGGCTTCGGGCGCAGCGGCGGGCGGCGGCTCGGCCTCGCTTTGCTGTGTCGCGATGCTGTCGAACAGCGCTTCAAGCTCCGGGTTGTCCCCGCTTTCCAGGATGTGATTGGACACGATAAATCCTCCTCAATACTGACGCAGACCGTTTTTTTTCGGCACTCAGGCTGGTTTATTCAGGTTTTGGAAGATCTTGTTCATTTTTTCTTCCATGGTGGCGGCAGTGAAAGGCTTCACGATATAACCGCTGGCTCCGGCCATGGCCGCTTCGATGATGTTTTCGCGCTTGGCTTCCGCGGTGATCATCATGAAGGGCAGGTGCTTGAGCTGGGCGTCGGCGCGAACCGCCTTGAGCAGCTCGATGCCGGTCATATTGGGCATATTCCAGTCGGAGACGATGAAGTCGAAGTGCTGGGTCTTCAGCTTGTGCAGCGCAACCATGCCGTCTTCGGCTTCGTCGACGTTGGTGAACCCCAGTTCTTTCAAAAGATTGCGCACGATTCTCCGCATGGTGGAGAAGTCGTCTACGACTAGGAAGCGAATATTCTTGTCTGCCATTGAGGTGTGTCCTGATTTATCTGAATTCCATCGAGCCGCATATTGTAGCGACTACCTCTGCAGGAATGGAATCAAAGTTTCGGCCAACACGCCTGGGTCGAACTTGGCGACATAGGCATCCACCCCGACGCTGGAACCCATCGCCCGGTTGGCGTTGGACGACAGCGACGAGTGCATCACGACCGGAATGCCGCGGAAGCGCTGATCGGATTTGATCAGCTTGGTCAGCACGTAGCCGTCCATTTCCGGCATTTCGGCGTCCACCAGAATGATCTTCAGGTGGTCGTGCAGGCATTCGTCCTCGCCGAAATTGCGGCTGGCCAAGGTTTGCAGCCTGTCCCAGGCTTCGCGGCCGTTGGTGGCTTGCTGGAATTTGATGCCCATCTTCTCCAGCACGCCGGTGATTTCCTTGCGGGCGACGACCGAGTCGTCGACGAAGAAGAGGTATTGGTCATTTTCCAGCTGGGCGGTGGGCACGTCGGGCAGGCGCGGTTCACCGACCACGCTGGCCAGGATCTGCTCCACGTCCAGGATGGATACCAGCTTGCCGTTTTCCAGTTCCGTGATCGCGGTGATCAGGTTCTGATTGGTGCCGGCGGAGGCCATCATCATGTTTTCCGGCGCGCGCACCTTGTCCCAGTCCACGCGGATGATGCGGTCAACCGAGTCAACCAGGAAGGCCTGGGTGCTCTTGTTGAATTCGGTGACGATCATGGTGTCGTAACTGCGGTTCTGATCGGCGCCGATGAATTTGCCCAGCGAGATGACCGGGATGATATTGCCGCGCAGCGACAGCACGCCTTCCACGCCAAACGGCATGTTCGGTGTTTTGGTGATGGCGGGGGTTTGCGATACCTCGCGCACCTTGAACACGTTGATGCCGAAGGTTTCCCGCGTGCCGAGCGAAAACAGCAGAATCTCCATTTTGTTGGAACCTGCCAGCTTGGTCCTGGCGTCAACGGTTGCAAGCAAGGAGGCGTCTGTGGCTGCCATATCTGTCCCTCTCCCTTAATGCTTTTGCTTACTTACGATCTTAGTCTTTGGGTTCCAGATTCAGCATCTGGCGCAGCTTCATGGACAGTTTCTGCGGCTCGAACTTGGCGACGTAGGAGTCCACGCCGACCGATTCGCCCAGTTTCTGATTCGAAGAACCGGAAAGGGATGAGTGCATCAATACCGGAATGCCGTTGAAGCGCGGATCGCTCTTGATCATCTTGGTCAGCATGTAGCCGTCCATTTCCGGCATTTCCACGTCGGTGAGCACCAGGTGCAGCGAGTCCGACAGTTTCTTGCCGGCCAGGTCGGCCTGGTTGGCCATCTTCTGCAATTCCTCCCAGCCGCGCATGCCGTTGATGGCGGAGGTGTACTGGATGTTCATCGCCTCCAGCGTGCGCTCGATCTGCTTGCGCGCCACCGCGGAGTCGTCGGCGAAGAAAATCCGGCGCGGCTCCTTCACCGGCTCGATGCCGAGGAAGGTGTGGCCGTCGTCGATGATGGTGGTTTCCGCCAGCACCTTCTCCACGTCCATCATCATCACCAGCGTGCCGTTGTCCAGCTCGGTCACCGCGGTGACCAGGCCGGCCATGCGGTTGGTGATCATTTCAGGAGGCACGCGCATCGCCGACCAGTCCAGCCGGAGAATGGTGTCCACCGCCTCCACCAGGAAACCCTGGGTGTGGGCGTTGTATTCGGTGACGATCATGATTTCCGGCTTGTTGCTGGTGACCACGCCCGTGTATTTGGCCAGGTCGATCACCGGCACCAGCGCGCCGCGCAGGCTGACCATGCCTTCCACCGAGGACGGCATTTCAGGTGCGGAAGTGATTTCCGGGGTGCGCATGACCTCGCGCACCTTGAACACGTTGATGCCGAAGATTTCCTTGCGCCCTGTGCGCTGATCCTGGCCCAACGAGAACAGCAGGATTTCCAGCTTGTTGGTGCCGGCCAGCTTCGTCCTGGCGTCGATTTTTTTGAGAAGCTCTGACACAGAAACCTCCGCTGCATTCTTTTGAAGTGGCGTACTACTACCCTTTATACGCCAGATATCGGTTTTGCCCGGTTTTTTTTGCTGAGCTGCATGCCAGATAACAAGTTGGCTCAGCGATACCCATTCATTATCATACTGTTTAAGTGGTTTTTACAAATAACTCGCAAGCGATTCGGCATATGGTTTCAAGCCTGAAAGATCAGCAGCAATTGGAGGCCGCATTCGAGCAATTCAATGCCGTCTCAAGCCAACTCATTGATGCATATAGACAACTTGAGAGCCAGGTGGCCGTTCTCAACGCGCAGCTGGACGAAGCCAACAATCAGCTGCGCAAACAGCGCGACGAGAACGCGATGCTGGCCGAGCGCCTGGGTTTATTGCTGGAGACACTGCCGGCTGGCGTGGTGCAAGTATCGGCCGAAGGCGTGGTCAACGCGATCAATCCCGCGGCCAGTCGAATGCTAAACGGTTGTTCCGTAGGCGCTTTATGGCAGGATGCGTTGTCGGGGCTGGAGCGTTCCGAACTGGATGGCACCTATTGCCATTTGCATGGCGAGCCGGGTTTGGTGTTGACGATGCAATGTCAGGAGTTGCCCTCTTTTGGCGGGCAGATTGTGCTTATTCACGATGTATCGCGTTTGCATCAATTGACCGGGGAATTGGCCCGCCAACAGAAGCTGGCGTCCATGGGCAGCATGGCGGCGGCGCTCGCCCACCAACTGCGCACGCCGCTGGCCACCGCGATGTTGTACACGGCCAATCTGAAGCAGGATATCCCCCGGGCGGAGGACCGTGCTCGCTTTGTCGACAAGAGCCTGGCCAGGATGCGGGCGCTGGAGAGCTTGATCCAGAACATGCTGGGTTATGTCCGTGGCCAAGTGACGACGCTGGAGCCCCTGGACCTGGACGGATTGCTGGATGATCTGCGCGCTGTCATGCAACCACAATGTCATGAAAAAGGTGTGCTTTTTGATTGCAATGTGGCAGTGTCATCTGCCATAAAGGTTTTGGTGGACCGTAAAGCGCTGCAAGGCGCGCTGGTGAATTTGCTGGAAAACGCTTGGCATTTTTCCGCGGCCGGCGATGTGTTGCGCTTGTCGGTGGAAAGCCAGGACGCGGCCTTGCTGTTTCGGGTGGAGGATGCCGGGCCGGGGCTGGACCCGGAACAGCTGGACAAGATGTTCGAGCCCTTTTTCACCACGCGGCCGGGCGGCACCGGTCTGGGGCTGGCCATTGTCAAGAAAGTGGTGGATGAACTGGGCGGCCAAGTCCGCTGTTTCAATAGGGGGGAAGGCGGGGCGTGCTTTGAGCTCAGTCTTCCGATGATGCAATCGTGATGGATGTGCCGTTTACACAAGAAAGCCGAGGACGCCGCATGAGACCCATTGTCAAAGTTGAGGGCAGAGTTGGAAAAATGATGCTGATCGGGCAGTTCGATTTCAATCTGCACCGGGAATTCCGCCAGGCCAGCCAAGAGTTGCTGGACAACCCGGAGGTGCAGGAAATCGAGATCGACTTTGATCAAGTGCCGTTCCTGGACAGCTCCGCCCTGGGCATGCTGCTGCTGCTGAAAGAGCGCGCGGCGGGACAGAAGAAGACCATGGTCCTGATCAACTGTCGCGAGGCGGTAATGCAGGTATTCGAAATCGCTTGCTTCAACAAGATGTTCACCATCAAGTAATCACTTTTGCATTGGAGCGTCTGTGCGCATCCGGGCCTGGTTGTCCGCTGATGCCGAGGCACGGGTTCGCAGCGACCCCTGGTTGTCGGCGCTGGACTGGCGGTTTTGCGGTGGCGCCGACTTCGCGGTGGGCGGCAGGCAGGATCTTTGGCTGACGGATTTGAGCGACGCTCCGCTCGCGCTATGCGAGCAATGGGAGAGCGGCAAGCCTCTGTGGGTTTTTCTGTCGGGGCGCGCCGCGCCCTGGCTGTCCTCTCCCAATATTCATTTCCTGCGTGGCGGTTTCGACATGGAACTGCTGCGCCAGCGGCTGCTGGCCTGGTGTTGGCAGCAGCAGTCCTTGTGCCCCTGCCTGTTCGGGAAGGCGGCGTTCGACATCATCAACGGCGCGATGTCCTTGTATCGTTCGGCGGACTCGACGCCGCATCTGTTTCCGCTGGAAGTGTCGGTCAAGCCGGTGGAAGCCAGCGGCGGCGACGTGGTGTTGCGCGCGGATTTGCCGGACCGGACTTTGCTGATTCTGGCCGATGCCTCCGGCCACGGCCAGGGCTCGGTTTTGGACGCGGCGCTGCTGGTGCTGGGCGCGTCGCGCTGCCTGCTGTCTCAAGCCTTGTCGCCGGAGACGCTGGCGGAGCTGAATGCCTATATGTTCCGCCATGTGGCCGATGGGCGCTATGTCGGTGCAGCGCTGCTGGAAATCGACTGGCCGGGCCGGCAGGTGCGTCTGCTCAATGCCGGCATGCCCGATATTCTGCTGTTTCTGTCTTCACGCCTGGAGCGGCGCTTTCCGTCGATGTGCAGCCCCTTGGGCCTGAGCGGCGATATCGAGCCGCGGGTGCCGCTGACGCTGCCGTGGGCGGAGGGACAGCACTTCCTGGCGCACAGCGACGGCATGGAGGAGTCGGACCTGCCCTATCTGCTGTCGCGCTTGCTGAGCTTGTCCGGTATCGCCGCCGCCGGCTCGTTCGGCTATGGCCCCCTGCCTTCGATTCCGCTAGGCTTCGCCAGTCCTTACAATGACGATATGTCGTCGTTGGCCTTCGCGGTGCCGACCGCGCTGGAGCGGTTTTCCGCTGCGCCGGCCCGGCCGTTGCCGGATCGTTAGGGGGAGTGACGGCATACTGAATGGAGCGCGGCAGCGTGTCCCGCTTTTAGTTGATCAACGATGAGTATCTGTGCGAGCTTCAGCATTTTGGGCGCGCCGCCCATTGCGCAGTGGCCTAAAGGCGACGGCGGCTGAGCATGTGCAAGGTGTTGGGGGCGCTTCCGTCCGGCGCGCATGGCGCTCGGGCGGCGAACGGCTTCCTGGAACGGGGATGTTATGCATAAAAAAATATTGACGGTTGACGATTCCGCTTCGATTCGCCAGATGGTGTCGTTTACCTTGAAGAGCGCCGGCTATGAGGTGGTTGAGGCCGGCGATGGCAATGCCGGCCTGAGCAAGGCCCAGGGCGGGCAGTTCAATCTGGTCCTGACCGATCAGAACATGCCGGGCATGGATGGGCTGACCTTGATCCGCTCTTTGCGCAAGCTGCCGTCCTATGCCACGACGCCGATACTGATGCTGACCACGGAGTCCAGCGATCAGATGAAGGCATTGGGGCGCGCGGCGGGCGCCACCGGTTGGCTGGTCAAGCCATTTGATCCGCAGAAGCTGCTGGACGTGGTCAAGCGCGTGATCGGCTGAATCGGCTGATCTTGGGCACGGCGAGGAGCAAGCTTGTGGCAATCGACATGTCGCAGTTTCATCAAGTGTTTTTTGATGAGGCGGATGAACATCTGGCCAGCATGGAAAGCCTGTTGCTAGGCATGGATCCGTCCTGTCCGCAGCAGGAGGATTTGCACGCGGTGTTTCGCGCCGCGCATTCAATCAAGGGCGGCGCCGCCACTTTTGGTTTTGCCGACATGGCGGACCTGACTCATGTGCTCGAAGGCCTGCTGGACGAGGTCAGGCGCGGCACCCGCGATTTGAGCGCGGACATGGTGGACGTGATTCTGCGCGCCAAGGACGCGTTGCTCGGCATGCTGGCCGCGCACAAGGGCAAGGGCGTCTCCGACGCGGCGCTGGCCGCCACGATCAAGGCGCGGCTGGAGACGCTGGCCGCCGAGCCGACGGCGGCCAGGGCGGAAAGAAAGCCGCCGGAGGAGACGCGCCATTGGACGCTGTACTTGGAGCTGGACCCATTGGCCGATGTCGATATCGATGCGGTGTTGGAATCGCTGGCCGAGCATGGCGATTTAAGCGTGGTGCAGCGTGGCGAAATGGTGGAAAACCTGCCTTGGGTGGCGGTATTCACCTCGCCGCTGGATGCGGCGGAGGTGGCGGAGTCGCTGGCCTTCGCGGTGCCGCAGGACAGTTTCCACATCAATGTGGACCACGGCGTGGAGGAGGAGGGCAGTTTCGGCCTGTTTCTCGAGGCCAGTCCGGAACCCGACAACGGGGTCTGGCTGGAGGGGGACGGCTTCGGGCTCTTCGAGCCGCCGCCTGGAGATGGGGGAAGCAGTGGTCCGGCGACGGGTATCGACGCGGCCAAGCCGGCGGCGCGAGCCGGGCTGGGCGGCGAGAGCTCGATTCGAGTCAATATCGACAAGGTGGATCTGCTGCTCAACCTGGTGGGCGAGTTGGTGATCACTCAGTCCATGTTGGAGCAGTCCGGCACCAGGCTGGACCCGGTGGCTCACGAGCGCCTGCTCAGCGGCATCGGCGCTCTGCAGCGTAATGCGCGTGAGTTGCAGGAGGCGGTGATGTCGATCCGGATGACGCCGATCGCCTTTGTATTCAACCGGTTTCCGCGCGTGGTGCGCGATCTGGCCGGCCGGCTGGGCAAGCGGGTTGAGTTGCAGATGAGCGGAGAGAACACTGAGCTGGACAAGGGTTTCATCGAAAAGCTGTCAGACCCGTTGACCCATTTGGTGCGCAATAGTCTGGACCATGGCATAGAGGCGCCGGAGGCGCGGCAGGCCAGGGGCAAGGATCCGGTGGGGCGTTTGACGCTGCGCGCCTTCCATCAGGGCAGCAATATCGTCATCGAAGTCAGCGATGATGGCGCCGGCCTGAGCCGGGAGCGGATTCTGTCCACGGCGCGGCAGCGCGGGCTGGCGGCGCCGGACTCGCTTAGCGACGCCGAAGTATGGGCGCTGATATTCGAAGCCGGCTTTTCCACCGCCGACGAGGTGACCGATGTGTCCGGCCGCGGCGTGGGCATGGACGTGGTCAAGCGCAATATTCAGAGCATGGGCGGCCGTGTTGAGGTCGATTCCATGGCCGATGTGGGCACCACCATAGGCATTCACCTGCCGCTGACGCTGGCGATCATGGACGGCATGTCGGTGCGCATCGGCGCGGAAACTTATGTGATGCCGCTGGGCGCGGTGCTGGAATCCTTGCAGCCCGCGCCGCACGATATCAAGAGCGTGGCCGCGCGCGGCCAGGTGGTGTGCATTCGTGGCGAATATCTGCCCATTGTGTCGCTGGGCCGGTTCTTCGCCATCCCGGAAGCGAGAGAAATGCCGAGCGAGGCGATCCTGGTGATCGTGGAGGCCGGCCATGGCCGCTTGGCGCTGTTGGTGGACGATTTGATCGGCCAACAGCAATTCGTGGTGAAAAACCTGGAAACCAATTACCGCAAGGTGGATGGCATTTCCGGCGCCACCATTCTTGGCGATGGCCAAGTGGCGCTGATCCTGGACATCGCCGCGATCGCGCGGCACAACCAGCGTGCGGCGCAGGCGCTGGATGCATGAGAATAGACAAGGGAAGAGGACAGATGGGGGCGGAACGGGAAGACCCGGGGCTGGCGCAGCGGCGCTCGGGCAATGAGTTGCTGGTGTTTACGCTGGGCGCGGAAGAGTACGGCATCGATATTCTGAAGGTGCAGGAAATCCGTGGCTACGATGCGGTGACTCGCATCGCCAACGCGCCGGAATTCATCAAGGGCGTGGTCAATCTGCGCGGCCATATCGTGCCCATTGTGGACCTGAGGTTGAAGTTCGGCCTGGGCGAGCCGGTGTACAACGAATTCACCGTGGTCATCGTGCTGAATGTGTTCGGCCGTGTCATCGGCGCGGTGGTGGACGGGGTGTCCGACGTGATCCAGTTGGAGCGGGAGGCGTTACGCGCCGCGCCGGAGTTTGGCGCGGCGGTGGACACCGCCTATATCGAAGGACTGGGAACCTTGGACGACCGCATGATCATCGTGGTCGATATCGAGCGCCTGATGGGCAGCGAGGAAATGGCGCTGACCGATGCCGCGGACCGGGCGGGGCCCGGCGTCGCAGACGTGTTTGAGGGGTAGAAGAATGAACAATATGAAAGTGATGCATAGGCTGGCGTTGGGGTTCGGCCTGCTGATCCTGTTGCTGGCGGTGGCGATGACGCTGGCGGTCCGGCAATTGCAGGGGGTGGCAGGGGACTTGGTCGGCATTTCCAGCGTGCATATCCCGCAGGTCAGCGTCGCGCACAAGCTCGCCGCCAATGTCAACCTGACGTCGCGCGATGTGCGCAATCTGCTGCTGAGCAAGGATCCGCAGCTGATCAAGGAGTTCAACCAGGAGATCGACAATAACCTGGCCAAGCTCACGCAGCGGATGGCGCAACTGGAGCCCAATGTCAGCAGCGCCGGGCGCCCGCTGTTCGAAGGCATGCGCGCCGACGAAGCCAACTTCCGCTCCGAACTGGCGGTGTTTCGGCGCATGCAGGCGCAGGGGCGCGAAGTGCAGGCGCGCGATTACTTGTTCGTCACGCTGCGCGACACCCAGCTCAAATACATGGATTCGATAGACCGCTACATCGCATTTGAAGAGGGCCTGATGCGCAAGGCCGGCCAGGACGCCAGCGACAATTCGCAGCAGGCCTACAGGCTGATGTTCGTGTTCACCCTGCTGGCTCTGGCGATAGGCGTAGGCTTCGGCGTCTTCATCATCCGTTCGCTGATGCGCCAACTGGGCGGCGAGCCGGCGGAGCTGGTCAAGGTGATGCGCGAGCTGACCGAAGGCCAGGTGCGTTCCGAAATCAAGGTCAAGCCGGGCGACAAGCACAGCCTGTTCGCGTCGATGAGCCTGCTGGCGGAGAAGGCGATAGAGAACATCCGGGTACGCAATGCGCTGGACAACGCTTCCACCAATGTGATGATCTCCGACAACGAACGCAACATCATCTACACCAATCACAGCGTCATGGAAATGTTGCGTCGCGCCGAGGCCGATATGCGCAAGGCGCTGCCGAATTTCGACGCGCGCACGCTGCTGGGCACCAATATGGATGTGTTCCATAGCAATCCCGCGCATCAGCGCGACTTGCTGGCCAATCTGCGCTCGACCTATCGCGCGCAGATCAGCATAGGCACGCGTATTTTCGGGCTGGTCGCCAATCCGGTGTTCGGCACCGATGGTTCGCGGCTGGGCACGGTGGTGGAATGGAAGGACCGTACCGGGGAGATTGAAATCGAGAAGGAGGTGGCCGGCATCATCGCCGCCGCCGCCGCCGGGGATTTCGAGCAGCGCATCAATCTGGAAGGCAAGGATGGTTTCTTCCGGCAGTTGGGCGAGAGCGTGAATCAGTTGCTGACGGTGACCAGCCAGGGGCTGGGCGATATCGCCACCGTGCTGGCGGCGCTGGCCAAGGGCGATCTGACCCATGCGATCAAGGGCGACTATCAGGGCCTGTTCCGCCAATTGCAGAACGACACCAACACCACGGTGGAGCGCCTGAAGGAAATCGTCGCCAATATCAAGGAATCCACCGACGCGATCAACACCGCCGCGCGCGAAATCGCGTCCGGCAACGCCAATCTGTCCAGTCGCACCGAGCAACAGGCGGCCAGCCTGGAGGAAACCGCTTCCAGCATGGAGGAAATCACCAGCACGGTGCGCCAGAACGCCGAAAACGCCAAGAAAGCCAATAGCCTGGCGATAGGCGCGTCCGACATCGCCACGCGCGGCGGCAAGGTGGTTGGCGACGTGGTGGCCACCATGAACGAGATCAATGACAGCGCGCGCAAGATCGTCGACATCATCAGCGTGATAGACGGCATTGCGTTCCAGACCAATATCCTGGCGCTCAACGCCGCGGTGGAAGCCGCGCGCGCCGGCGAGCAGGGCCGCGGCTTCGCCGTGGTGGCCAGCGAGGTGCGCAATCTGGCGCAGCGCTCCGCCGCCGCCGCCAAGGAGATCAAGGGCCTGATCGGCAACTCGGTGTCCAAGGTCGAATCCGGCTCCAAGCTGGTGGACGAGGCCGGCAGCACCATGGACGAGATCGTGATCTCCATCCGCCGCGTCGCCGACATCATGAGCGATATATCCGCCGCATCGATAGAGCAGAGCTCGGGCATCGAGCAGGTGAACCTGGCGGTGACGCAGATGGACGAGAATACTCAGAAGAACGCCGCGCTGGTGGAGCAGGCCGCGGCGGCGGCGGAGTCGCTGGAAGAGCAGGCGCGCTATCTGGACGACGCGGTACAAGTGTTCAAGCTCAGCGATTCCGCGCTGAGGCCGCGCGCCGTGCCGGCGCGTATCGCACCATTGGCGGAGCCGATTGCGCCGCTGCCTGGCTTCAAGCCCGCGCCGGCCAAGCCGGCCGGCAAGATACAGGTACCGGAGCGCCTGCGGCCGCAGGTGGATCTGAGCGATGGCGAGTGGGAGGAGTTTTGACCCCGGCTAGCCGGGCGGCGGGCCGGGGAATACAGGCTTGATGGGGCTGGAATTGGATATCAAATTCACTCCCGATGACTTCCTCCGCATCCGCGGCATGGTGTATCAGCGGGTGGGCATCGCGCTGAACGACAGCAAGACCCATATGGCCTATGCGCGGCTGGCCAAGCGGGTGCGCTCGCTGGGCCTGAAGAGCTTTGCCGAATATCTGGACCGGCTGGAGCGCGACGAGGTGGCGGACGAGTGGCAGAACTTCGTCAATGCGCTGACCACCAATCTGACGTTTTTTTTTCGCGAGCCGCATCATTTCGGCATGTTGCGCGCGCATGCCGAAGCTTGGGCGCGGCGCGGACGCTCGTACCGGGTGTGGAGCGCGGCCTCCTCCACCGGCGAGGAGCCGTATTCCATCGCGATGACGCTGGCGGAACTGGCCGAGCGCATGCGGCCCTTTCCTTTCGAACTGCTGGCGTCGGATATCGATACCCATGTGCTGCAGCAGGCGATGCGTGGAGTTTATGGCAGCGAACGCACCAGCAAATTGCCGGACGCGCAGTTGCACCGCTTCTTCGACAAGGGGGTGGGCGCCAACGAGGGCAAGGTGAGGGTGAAGAAGCGGCTGAGAGACGCGGTGACGTTTTTCCAGATGAATCTGGTGGCGCCGTCCTGGCCGGAGCTGGGCGAGTTCGATGTCATCTTCTGCCGCAATGTGCTGATCTATTTTGATAAGCCGACGCAGGCGGCCATACTCAATCATATGGCGCGGCACCTGGCCCCGGACGGATTGTTGTTGCTGGGGCATTCGGAGAACATCCTGCACCTGAGCGACGCGTTCCTGCCCTGCGGCAAAACCAGCTACCGGCTGGCCTAGCCGGCGCGTGCGGCCTATTTATCGATCCGGGAGCGTGGATGGCGCTTGAAAAGAAAATTCGGGTAGTGGTGGTGGACGACTCCGCTCTGATCCGCAATCTGCTGACCTCCATCATCAACGAGGCGCCGGATCTGGAAGTGGTGGCCACCGCGTCCGACCCGCTGATCGCCCGTGAGCGCATCCGCGCGCTGGACCCGGACGTGATCACGCTGGACGTGGAAATGCCGAGGATGGACGGGCTGGAGTTCCTGCGCCGGCTGATGCGGCTGCGGCCCACGCCGGTGTTGATGATTTCCTCCTTGACGCAGCAGGGCTCGGAAGCGACCTTGACCGCGCTGGAACTGGGCGCCATCGACTTCCTGTCCAAGCCGGCGCACGATATCGCGCGCCGGATGGGCGATTACGCCGATGAAATCCGCGACAAGATCCGGGCCGCGGCGGCGGCCAGGGTGCGCGCGCCGCATCGCTTTCACCGTCCCGCCGATCCGCCGCCGCCTCCGGTGCCGCCTCTGGGCGCCGGCGCGCAGCAGGCGATGCTGTTTATCGGCGCCTCCACCGGCGGCACCGAGGCGATCCGCGCCTTGCTCAGCGGGCTGCCCGCCGATTGCCCGCCCATCCTGGTGGTGCAGCATATGCCGGAGTATTTCACCGCCGGCTTCGCCGCGCGCTTGAACAGCTATTGCCCGATGCGGGTGAAGGAGGCCGAGGACGGGGAGCCGATCAAGCCCGGTGTCGCCTATATCGCGCCCGGCAACTGGCATATGCGGGTACAGGGCGTGCTGGGCAACTTCCGTATCGCATTGACGCAGGACGAAAAGGTGAACCGGCATCGTCCGTCGGTGGATCCGCTATTCGATTCCGCGGCCGCCTGTCTGGGCAAGCGCGCCATCGGCGTGATTCTGACCGGCATGGGGCGGGACGGCGCGGATGGCATGCGCAAGATGCGCGACGCCGGCGCGGTCACCTTTGGTCAGAACGAGGCCAGCTGCGTGGTGTACGGCATGCCGCGCGAGGCGATGAAGGCCGGCGGCGTGCAACAGGAGTGGCCGCTGGACGCGCTGGCCTCCAAAATCATGGCCTGCCTGTATGGCAAGGCGGAAAAGGCGATGTCATGAACAAGGGCGCGGTGCATTTCGGCAGCCATTCCTATTTCGACAAACATTTTCAAAGCCAGGCGGTGAAGGTGTTCCCCGGCGGTTTCTACGTGACCGGCCAGCAGCAATTGCTGGTCACCTTGCTGGGCTCCTGCGTGGCGGTGTGCATGCTAGACCGGGTGGCCAATGTGGCCGGGATGAACCATTTCCTGCTGCCGGACGGCAGCATCGATGTCGGCGAGGGCGCGTCCGCCGCGCGTTTCGGCGTGCACGCGATGGAGCTGATGATCACCGAAATGCAGAAACTGGGCGCGATGCGCCACCGGATGGAGGCTAAGGTCTTCGGCGGCGGCAATGTGCTGGACGGCATGTCGGTGATGAATGTGGGCGAGCGCAACCGCCGCTTCATTCACGGCTACCTGGACGCGGAAAACATCCCCATCCTGGCCGAGGACCTGCTGGGCGACTGCGCGCGCAAAGTGTACTTCTTCACCGACAGCGGCAAGGTGCTGGTCAAGAAGCTCAAGCGCAGCCGCAGCCTGATCAGCGAGGAAAACCGCTACCGGCAGCAGGTGATGCAGCCGGAGGTGGCGGGCAAGTCGGGGGATATCGAGCTGTTCATCTGAATCGCTGCTCCGAACCGTTCACGATCTCGTGAGCAAGAGCGAGAGCCGCTGAGGAAGGCGGCACATGAGCATTTCGAAGCTGTGCTCACCGTGTCCGCCTCACGACGCGCAGCGGAGCGCGAGCGGATGCTCAGCGCTCCAGGTGTTGCAGCTTGCCCTCAAGCTCGGCCCAGTCCTCATGCTCCGGCAGCGGGTCCTTCTTCTCGGTGATGGTGGGCCAGATCCGGGATAGTTCGGCGTTCAGCGCGATGAAACCTTCCTGGCCCGGCGGCACGTCGTCCTCGGCGTAAATCGCGTTCACCGGGCATTCCGCCACGCATAGCGTGCAATCTATGCATTCTTCCGGGTCTATCGCCAGGAAATTGGGGCCTTCGTGAAAGCAGTCCACCGGGCAGACATCGACGCAGTCAGTGTATTTGCATTTGATGCAGGCATCGGTTACAACGTAGGCCATGTCCGGCTCCTTGTCGTCGAAACGGGCCGCCGCAAGCTCTGGCGGCCGGGTGATGATTGGTGAGCGTATCAGTCAACATTATTAGCCAGAAATTCCCTGCGCAAGCCCTGTCCGCCGCAAATTCACATCGCCGTCATGACCTTTGCCACTTATCGCGGGCGTTTCGCCCCCAGTCCCACCGGCCTGTTGCATGCCGGTTCCCTGTGTACCGCCGTAGGCAGCTATCTGGAGGCGCGCGCGCGCGGCGGCGAATGGCTGCTGCGGATGGAGGACCTGGACCCGCCGCGGGAAATGGCCGGCGCCGCGGATCATATCCTGCGGACTCTGGACGCTTTCGGCTTCGAATGGGATGGCGAGGTGGCGTACCAGAGCGGTCGCCACGCGCTGTACCGGCATGCGCTGGAGCGGCTGATCGCCTCCGGCCACGCTTATCCGTGCAATTGCACGCGCAAGGACATCGCCGCGCTGGCGCGACGTGGCCTGGACGGCTACGTCTATCCCGGTTTGTGTCGGCAGCGCTCCCCGGAGCAAGGGGGGCGCGCCTGGCGCTTGCGCTTGGCCGACGGGGAGACCTCGCTGCAAGACCGTCTGCAGGGCGTATACAGCCAGAACCTGGCGCGTGACATCGGCGATTTCGTGTTGCTGCGCGCCGATGGCTTGTGGGCGTATCAGCTGGCGGTGGTGGTGGATGACGCCGAGCAAGGTGTTTCCGACGTGGTGCGCGGCGCCGACCTGCTGGTGTCCACGCCGCGCCAGATCGCGGTGCAACAAGCGCTGGGCGTGCCCACCCCCGCTTATTGCCATCTGCCGGTGCTGGTCAATGCCGCCGGGGAAAAACTGTCCAAGCAGACGCTGGCGCCGGCGATTTCCGCCGCCGCCGCCGCCGCGGAACTGCGGCTAGCCTTGAGCCGCCTGGGCCACGCGCCGCCGCCGGACTGTGGCAGCCTGGCCGAGTTGTGGGCATGGGCGCGCGCCAGTTGGTCGCTGGACCGCGTGCCGGCGGGGCCGATCACCATCGACGCCTGATACCGCGGGCTTGAGTTTTTCTCCTATATTGGCATTTGCGTGAGTCCTGCCGCCTCAGGCTTGGCGGAGGCAGTCCATCCGCGCCGTGCCGCGAAAAAAAAACACAAATGCGACCTGTTTTTATGTTGAATTTGTGTTCTAATGCCGCCTTTTTTCGCGCATGCGCGCTGGTGCCAACCGCCGTTTCTGTTGACCCCGGTCAAGCGCTCCGTAGAAAGCATGCCCGGCTCGCCGCGCCGCGCCACTATCATGGGCGCTTTTTCTACGGACTTAATCCGTACTGGAACAGAGCCGGTCAGGCCTATTTCAGTCAGCGCGCGCATGCCATGCACCATGACAGCGCGGAGCGGCCGCGATGAGCGGCGTCCGCAATCGGCAGGCCCGATGGAGACCAAGCCTTGAGCAATGACAATGTAGACAGCAACACCAAGAAGCGGGCGTTGGGCGTGTGGATGTGCACCGCCCTGGTCGTGGGCAATATGATAGGTTCCGGCGTGTTTTTATTGCCTGCCTCCTTGGCGCCGTTCGGCGGCGTGTCGATGATAGGCTGGTTGCTCACCGCCGCCGGCGCGATCTGCCTGGCCTTGGTGTTCGCGCGGCTGGCGGCCATCCTGCCAAAGGAGGGCGGACCTTACGCTTATATACACGAAGCCTTCGGCGGCTTCGCCGGCTTCTGGATCGCCTGGGGCTACTGGATAGCGCTATGGGCCGGCAATGCCGCGCTGGCGGTGGCCGCTACCAGCTATATGCAGGTGTTCATCCCGGCCTTGGGGCATGACAATCTGCTGGCCGGCGCCTTCGCCATCAGCCTGATCTGGATCGTCACCTGGATCAACAGTCGCGGCGCGCGCAGTTCCGGCCTGGTGGCGGTGGTGACCACGCTGTTGAAGCTATTGCCTTTGGCGGCGGTGACCTTTATCGGCTTTTTCCATCTGCAAGCCGATAACATCGTGTTCAATCCGCACGGCAAGCCTTTGCTCAGCTCGGTGTCCGCCACCATGGCGCTGACCTTGTGGGCCTTCCTGGGGCTGGAGTCGGCGTCGGTGCCGGCCGGTGACGTGATCGAGCCGGAGAAGAACATCCCGCGCGCGACGGTGCTGGGCACCCTGATCGCCACCGTGTTGTACATCCTGTCCACGGTATCGCTGATGGGCCTGATGCCGCCGGCGCTGCTGGCCGCCTCGCAAGCGCCGTTCGCCGACGCCGCGCGGTTGATGTGGGGCGATTGGGGTTATTACCTGGTCGGCTTCGGCGCCATCGTGTCCTGCTTCGGCGCGCTCAATGGCTGGAGCCTGATGCAGGCCCATGTGCCGGCCGCCGCCGCGCACGACGGACTGTTCCCGCGCCGTTTCGCGAAGATGAATCGCGAGGGCGTGCCCATCTTCGGCCTGCTGCTGTCCAGCGGGCTGGTGACGGTGCTGATGGCGATGAAGTACGCGGGCGGCGACGGTGGCGTCAAGATTTTCGAATTCATCATCCTGCTGGCCACCGCCACCACCTTGCTGCCTTACGCCTTCTGTTCGATGGCCTTGCTCGCCATCATGCTGATGCGACCGCAGCAATTCCAGCGCAAGGACTTCCTGGCGCCGCTGTGCTTCGCCGGCGTCGGTTTCGCCTACTCGGTATGGGCCTTGTATGGTTCCGGCGCCGACATCGTGATGTGGGGCATGATTCTGCTGCTGCTGGGCCTGCCGGTCTATGTTTGGCAGGTGAAGGAGCGCTACGCCGATCCGTCTTGAGCGCATGGGGCGTTGATTTGAACCACGCGGCCTGGCGCCGCGTTTTTCATGTCCGTCGGTTTTTCGTCATGAGGCCGGATGCTTGCCTATGCCGACCGCAAATGGCTTACTAAGACGCTTTGCTCCGGGAGGAATCCATACCATGAAGATTAGCGCCGCCGCCGATCTGCTCACCGCCATCGACTTCAACTATGCCGCGCCGGATGCCGCGACACTGGCGCGGATGCGTGAGCAAAGCGTGCCTTGCGCGCTGTTGCGCGCAGATGGGCTGCTGCCGGAAAACAGTTATCACCGCGCCGGCCGCAAGGGTTGCGCCGAGCCGATGCTGGCGCGGGAGTTCGTCGCGCGCCGCTTGCGCGAGGCCGCGGCACGCTTGGCGCCGGGCTACGGACTGCAGCTGTTCGATGCTTATCGCAGCCGCGAAACCCAGGCCGATCTGTTCCAGATGGTGCTGGCCGATGTGGGCGCCGCGCATCCGGACTGGGACGCGGCGGCGGTGGAGCGTCAGGCGCGCATGTTCGCCGCCCACCCCGATGACACCGCCCGCTTCGCGGTGCTGCCGCATAACTCTGGAGGCGCGATTGATCTGGCCATCTGCCGGCTGGACACGGGTGAGATGTGCGATTTCGGCACCGGTTTCGACGCGGCGGAGCCGGCGTCGCGCAGCGATTTCTTCGAGGCGGAGCCGGATCCGGTACATGGTTTCTCGTCTGAGCGCTGGCTGAGAGTGCGCCACAACCGCCGCGTGTTGTTCAATTTGTTGAAGCAGGCCGGCTTCAGCAATTACCGCGAGGAATGGTGGCACTACGATCTGGGCGACTGCTTGTGGGCGCAGGCGGTGGGCAGGGACTGGATCTATCCGTCGATGGAAGCGGAAGCGGCGGCGCTGCTCAAGCACGCTTGATTGACGCGGGCCGCCGCGCCCAGGAGAGCGCGGCGGTCCGCATCGGACTTAGGATCTGCTGCGCGTCGGCGATACGGCGTTGAAAACACTCATTACCGTTTGTACGTTCCGCTTTGTCGCTCGTTTTCGCCTTGTCTCGCTCTTGCTCGCGAGACTTTGAACCGGCTTCTTAGCCGGCCAAGACTTTCAGCCAGACCAGCGCGGCGCTGGCGCCGGCATCGGGCACGCCCAGCGTCCGCTCGCCCAGGTAACTGGCGCGGCCCAGGCGCGGCCGCATCGCGGCGGTGGCGGCGCAGCCATGCTCAGCCGCCTCCAGCGCCGCGCGCCAGGCCTCGGCGGGGGGATGGCCGGCCTCCAGAGCGGTGCTGAACGCATCGGCGGCTGGCGACAAGGCGTCCAGCATGGTGCGGTCGCCCACTTGCGCGCCGCCCAGTTCCGCGATGGCGGCAACGCCGTCCTTGAAGGCCGCGGCCCAGTCGCGTGCTCCGGGCGCCGGCACCGTTTCCAGTCGTCGCGCCGCGCGCAGCAAGGCCGTGGAGTAGAACGGACCGGAACTACCGGCTATCGCCTGGCGCAAGGCCTGGCCCACCGCGCGCAAGGCGATGTCGGGCGCGCTCCAGGCCGCGTCGGGCAAGGCGCGGATCGACGCGGCGCCGCGTTGCATGCTGATGCCCAGGTCGCCATCGCCGCAGGCCGCATCCAGTTCGGTGAGCAGGGGTTCGGCGGCATCCAGCGCGGCGGCGGCGGCCAAGGCGGCGCGGCGCAAGCCGGGCAGGGCTGGCCCTTGCGGCGGTGCTTCGGCGGCGCTGGCTGCCGTCGCGCGCAGCTGGCGTTGCGCAGGGATGCGGCCGGCGCCGGGCCAGGCCGGCGCCAGGGTGGCTTGGTCCAGCCAGCTCAAACGCTGATCATCCAGCGCCAGCAGCGATAGCGAGCAGCCAGGCATTTCCAGCGCGGTCATGAAGTTGCCGCTCCAAGCGCGCTCCACCAGGAGGCCGCGCAGACGCAGATGAGCCAGCGCCGCGCGGGCGACGATGGCGAGCTCCATCGGCGGCGTGCCGCCCAGGCCGTTGACCAGCAGCGCCACCCGCTGTCCCGGGAGCCAGCCGCGGTCTTGCAGGATGGCGTCCAGCAAGGTTGCGCACAAATCGGCGGCCGATGGCGTCGCCACGCGCCGCACGCCGGCCTCGCCGTGTATGCCCAGGCCCAGTTCCGCCTCTCCGCTGTCCAGTTGAAAGCCGGGGCGGCCGGTGGCCGGCACGGTGCAGGCGCCCAGGCCCACGCCCATGGTGGCCACCTGTTCCGCCGCCTGCCGCGCGGCGGCGGCGACCTCGGCCAGATCGGCGCCGGCCGCCGCCGCCGCGCCGGCGATCTTGTGCACCAGCACCGTGCCGGCGATGCCGCGTCGGCGCGCCGGTTCCACCGTGTCGCGCAGCGCCACGTCATCGGCCACCACCACGCTGTCCACCGCGATGCCCTCGGCGCGGGCCAGCTCCGCCGCCAGGCCGAAGTTGAGCCGATCGCCGGTGTAGTTCTTGATGATCAGCAGCACGCCCTTGGGGCCGGCGACGGCGCGGATCGCCGCCAGCACGGTGTCGACGCTGGGCGAGGTGAACACATCGCCCACCGCGGCGGCGTCCAGCATGCCGTGGCCGATATAGCCGGCGTGAGCCGGCTCATGGCCGCTGCCGCCGCCGGAAATGAGCGCCACCTTGTCGCGCAGGCCGCCGATCGGGAAGTCCGCCCGCAGCAGCACGTTTTCTTCCTCCAGCAGCGCCAGGCCGGGCAGAGTGTCGGCCAGGCCTTCCAGCATTTCCCGCGCCACCTGACGTGGGTCGTTGATCAGTTTTCGCATCGTGGTTTCCTTTCCATTCCGGGTAGCGGTGTTGGTTCGATAAGATGGATGTCATCTTACGTCCTGCGTGAGTTTCATGGTGGCGCTGTCGATTTTGTGATCAATAATGAAAATAATATGTTCGAAATCGGTATTAAACGAAGCTATTGATGTTCAGTGTTTTGCGATTAAGAACATTTCAAGTCCTTGTTTAAGCTGAAGATAAACACGGCTTGCCAAGCCCTGGCACAGCAACCATAATCTGGCACGTCATGCAGGAGAGAGTGGCCGCCGCGCCACCGCCGAAGGCGCAAGCGCACCCGCAATCGCTCAGGCAAAAGGACTGCATCATCGAGCTGGCCGCAGCCAGCTTGCCGAATCTGGAGAGCGGCATCCAACGGATGCCCACCGAAGGGGCTAACGGCCGCAAGGCCGGAAAATCTCAGGTGCAGGGACAGAGGGGTGTAGGGAATAGAGCAACACTACACGCTTTTGCTAAGGATGCACCGATGACGGCCCTGAAACGCACCCCCCTATTTGATGCCCATGTCGCCGCTGGCGCCAAGATCGTCGACTTCGCCGGCTGGGAAATGCCCATTCACTACGGCTCCCAGCTCAAAGAGCACGAGATCGTGCGCAGCGACGCCGGCATGTTCGACGTGTCCCACATGACGGTGCTGGACATCAGCGGCCCGGACGCCAAGGCCTGGCTGCAGCGCTTGATCGCCAACGATGTGGCCAAGCTCGGCTTCGAGGGCAAGGCTCTGTATTCCGGCATGCTCACTCCCGAAGGCACCGTGGTCGACGACCTGATCGTCTACCTGACCTCCTATGGTTACCGCATGGTGATCAACGCCGGTACCACCGACAAGGATCTGGCCTGGATGGCGCGCCACAAGGGCGACTTCAATGTAGAGATCAAGCCGCGTCGCGACCTGGCCATCCTGGCGGTGCAAGGCCCGCAGGCGATCGCCAAGGTCTGCGCGGTCAAGCCCGAGCTGGCCGCCGTCATCCAAGCTTTGAAACCGTTCCAGGGTCAGCCCGTCGGCGACTGGTTCTATGCCCGCACCGGCTACACCGGCGAAGACGGCCTGGAAGTGATGCTGCCAGGTGACGAAGCCGCGGCCTTCTTCCAGCAACTGCAAGCCGCCGGCGTGGCGCCGATAGGCCTGGGCGCGCGCGACACCCTGCGCCTGGAGGCCGGCATGAATCTCTACGGCCACGATATGGATGAAACCGTTTCTCCGCTGGAAGCCGGCATGGCTTGGACCATCGCCTGGGAGCCGGCCGAGCGCGACTTCATCGGCCGCAAGGCGCTGGAAGCGCAGAAGGCGGCCGGCGTGCAGAGCAAGCAGGTCGGCCTGGTGCTGGAGGGGCGCGGCGTGTTGCGCGAAGGCCTGAAAGTGGTGGTGGAAGGCGTCGGTGAAGGCGTGATCACCAGCGGCACTTTCTCGCCCACCCTCAAGCATTCGATCGCCATCGCGCGGGTGCCGGCCGGCATCGGCGACAAGGCGCTGGTGGACCTGCGCGGCACGCTGACCGAGGTGCGCGTCGTCAAAATGCCGTTCGTGCGCAATGGCAAGAAAGTTTTCGCCTGAGCCGACAGGCCGGGCTGGCCGCGCAGCGGCCGACGAATATCGTTGACACGGATTTGATTGGAGACACTCATGAGCAATATCCCCGCCGAACTCAAATATGTTGAAAGCCACGAATGGCTGCGTCTGGAAGCCGACGGCTCCGTGACCGTGGGCATTACCGAGCACGCGCAAGAACTGCTGGGCGACATCGTTTTCGTCGAACTGCCGAAAGTGGGCGCCAAGCTCGCCAAGGAAGAGCAGGCCGGCGTGGTGGAATCGGTGAAGGCCGCTTCCGATATCTACTGTCCGGTTGCCGGCGAGGTGCTGGCCATCAACGAAGAGCTGGAAGCCGAACCGGAACTGGCCAATAGCGAGCCTTACGGCGCCGGCTGGTTCTTCAAGATCAAGCCGGCCAATCCGGCGGATCTGGACGCGCTGATGGATGCAGCGGCCTACTCCAAGGAAATCGGCGCCTGATAGCCGCAGCAAGCCCCGCAGTCGCCGCGCGACGCGGGGTTTTTTCATGGTTTCACCGCTTGCGTCCCGTTGCCGCCGCGCCATTCAGGCGCGGTGCGCGCGGCCAAGACAAAAGGCTTGATTTATGTCGCTCTCCGAACTTTTCAATCGCAAGGAATTCATCGCCCGCCACATCGGTCCGTCCGACGCCGAACGCAGCGAGATGATGGCCGTGGTCGGCGTCGCGTCCATCGACGAACTGGTGGCGCAGACGCTGCCGGCCGACATTCGTCTGAACCGCAAGCTGGAACTGCCGGATCCGATGCCGGAAGCCGAGGCGCTGGCCGCGTTGAAGGCCGTCGCCGCCAAGAACGTGGTCAACAAATCCTTCATCGGCCAGGGCTATTACCCGGTGCTGACCCCGACGGTGATCCTGCGCAATCTGCTGGAAAACCCGGGCTGGTACACCGCTTACACCCCGTACCAGGCCGAGATCGCCCAGGGGCGCCTGGAAGCGCTGCTGAACTTCCAGCAAATGGTGATAGACCTGACCGGCCTGGAGCTGGCCAACGCCTCCTTGCTGGACGAGGCCACTGCCGCCGCCGAGGCGATGGCGATGGCGCGCCGCGTGTCCAAGGCCAAGTCCGGCCAGTTCTTCGTCGACAGCCGGGTGCTGCCGCAAACCCTGGATGTGATGCGGACTCGCGCCAAGTACTTCGGTTTCGAGCTGGTGCTGGGCCATCCGGAGGAGGCCGGCAACGGTGAATACTTCGGCGCGCTGTTCCAATATCCGGGCGAAGCCGGCGATCTTATCGATCTGACCCCGCATATCGCCGCGGTCAAGGCCAAGGGCGCGGTGGCGGTGGTGGCAGCCGACATCATGGCGCTGGTGGCGTTGAAATCGCCGGGCGAGATGGGGGCGGACGTGGCCATCGGCAATACCCAGCGTTTTGGCGTGCCCATGGGCTTCGGCGGCCCGCACGCCGCCTACTTCGCGTTCAAGGACGAGATGAAGCGCTCGGCGCCGGGCCGCATCATCGGCGTGTCGGTGGACGCCAAGGGCAAGACCGCGCTGCGCATGGCGCTGCAGACTCGAGAGCAGCATATCCGCCGCGAGAAGGCCAACTCCAATATCTGCACCAGCCAGGTGCTGCTGGCCAATATCGCCGGCATGTATGCGGTGTACCACGGTCCGGAGGGCGTCAAGCGCATCGCCGCCCGCATCCACCGCTTGGCAGCCATCTTCGCGCACGCGGTCAAGACCGCCGGCGGCAAGCTGGTGTTCGACCGCTTCTTCGACACGGTGCAGGTTGAACTGCCCAAGGCCGATGCCGTGTATCAGGCGGCGCTGGCCGCCGGCTACAATCTGCGCCGCGCCGGCGGCAATGTGCTGGGCGTCGCCTTCCACGAGGCGGCCAGCGAGGCCGACCTGGCTCGCCTGATCGAGCTGTTCACCGGCAAGAGCGCCGATATCGCCGCGCTCGACGCCGCCGCGGCCGATGCGATCCCGGCCGGGCTGAAGCGCGAATCCGCCTTCATGAGCCACCCAGTGTTCAACACCCACCATAGCGAGCACGAGATGCTGCGCTATATGAAGAAGCTGGAAAGCCGCGACCTGGCGATGAATCACTCGATGATCTCGCTGGGCAGCTGCACCATGAAGCTGAACGCCACCAGCGAGATGATCCCGATCACCTGGCCGGAATTCGCCAATATGCATCCGTTCGCGCCGCGCGAACAGACGGTGGGTTATCTGGAAATGATCGCCGGCCTGGAAACGCAGCTGCGCGCGATCACCGGTTTCGACATCATTTCGATGCAGCCCAACTCCGGCGCCCAGGGCGAATACGCCGGCCTGCTGGCGATCAGCCGTTATCATGAGTCGCGCGGCGACAGCCAGCGCAATATCTGCCTGATTCCGCGCTCAGCCCACGGCACCAATCCGGCCACCGCGCAGATGATGAATATGCAGGTGGTGGTGGTGGATTGCGACGAGGCCGGCAACGTCGATGTCGCCGACCTGAAGGCCAAGGCCGAGCAGCATTCGGCACAGCTGGCGGCGCTGATGATCACCTACCCGTCCACCCATGGCGTGTTCGAGCAGCCTATCCGTGAAATCTGCGAGATCATCCATCAGCACGGCGGCCAGGTGTATATGGACGGCGCCAACCTCAACGCCCAGGTGGGCCTGTGCCGTCCGGCCGACATCGGCGCCGACGTGTCGCACATGAACCTGCACAAGACCTTCTGCATCCCGCATGGCGGCGGCGGTCCGGGCATGGGGCCGATCGGTCTGAAAGCGCACCTGGCTCCGTTCATCGCCAACCACGTGGTGGCGTCGGTGCCCACCGCCCAGCCGGGCCAGACCGCGGTATCGGCCGCGCCGTTCGGCTCCGCTTCCATCCTGCCGATCTCCTATATGTACATCGCGATGATGGGCGCGGAAGGCATGAAGCAGGCCACCGAGAATGCCTTGCTGTCCGCCAACTACGTGGCGACCAGGCTGTCCGAGCATTTCCCGGTGCTGTACACCGGCGCCAATGGCCGCGTCGCTCACGAATGCATCATCGATCTGCGCCCGCTCAAGGCCGCCAGCGGCGTGACCGAGGTGGACGTGGCCAAGCGATTGATGGACTACGGTTTCCACGCGCCGACGATGAGCTTCCCGGTGCCGGGCACGCTGATGATAGAGCCGACCGAGTCCGAGCCCAAGGCGGAACTGGACCGCTTCATCGCGGCGATGGCGGCCATCCGTCAGGAAATCGAGCAAGTGCAGAATGGCGCGTGGCCGGCGGACAATAATCCGCTGTGCAATGCGCCGCACAGCAAGGCCGATATCGCCGGCGACTGGGAGCGTCCGTATAGCCGTGAAACCGGCCTGTTCCCGCTGCCCTATGTGCTGGAAAACAAGTTCTGGCCCAGCGTCAATCGCATCGATGACGTTTATGGCGACCGTAATCTGGTGTGCAGCTGCCCGTCGACTGACAGCTACGCCTGATCAGCACAGCCCTTACGCGCAACCCCGGCCATGGCCGGGGTTTTTTTGCGCGTTGCGGTATGGAGCCAGCGCTGGAGTTGAGCGGATATACGGCTATCATATTTAATGGAGCGATATGATGGCAGCGTCGCTGCCCGTGCTCCGCGAAACCGATCAAAATGAGGCTGCGTTGGCGTTGAATGCGCAGGCTGCGATTGCCGCCCCGGATTTTCAGATGCTGTTCGAACAGGCGCCCAGCTTGTATTTGGTGCTGGACGTCGATTTCAACGTGCTAGCCGCCAGCGACGTCTATCTGCAGACGACGTTGACCCGGCGCGAGTCCATTCTTGGGCGCAATCTGTTCGATATCTTCCCGGTCAACCCCGACGAACCGGAAGGCGAAGGTTCGCGCAATCTGCGCATTTCCCTGCAACGCGTGTTGGCGACCGGGCAGGAAGACAGCATGGCAATGCAGAAATACGATATTCCCAGGGAGGACGGCAGTTTTGAAGAGCGTTATTGGAGCCCGACGAACTGGCCGGTGAAGCGTGCCGACGGCAGCGTGGCCTGCATCATGCACAGCGTGCAGGATGTCAGCGAGTTTGTGCGGCTGCGCGGCCTGCAAGCGCAGGCGGAGCTGGCGGGAGAAGAGCTGCAGAACAATGCTGCGGCGCTGGAGGCTGAAATGGTGAATCAGCATGCGCTGATCGCCCGAGCCAACACCAATCTGAAGGAGTCCAATAGCGAGCTGGCCCGGCTGAATCAGCAGATGCGTGAGCTGGACCAGATGAAAACCCGCTTTTTCGCCAATGTCAGCCACGAATTGCGTACGCCGCTGACGCTGATCCTGGGCCAGGTCGAACGCTTTCTGTCCGGGCAGGCGGAACCGGGCGACACTCCCAATCTATCGCTGATCCAGCGTCAGGCGCGCTTGCTGCTACAGCAGGTCAACGACTTGCTCGACGTGGCCAAGCTGGATGCCGGGGAGCTGCGGCTGCGCTATGTGCAACTGAACCTGGCCGAACTGGTGCGCCATGTCGCTTCTTATTTCGACTCCCTGGCCAGCGATCGCGACATCGTTTACCAAGTAGAGGCGCCGGCGGTGCTGCCGGCGCAGGCGGACGCGATCAAGCTGCAGCGCGTGCTGCTGAACCTGCTGTCCAATGCGTTCAAATTCACGCCGGACGGCGGCCGAATCCGCATTGCGCTAGAACCGAGGCGGCAGCAAGCGTGGATCACGGTGCAGGATACCGGCCCCGGCGTGCCGGCCGAGATGCGCGACAAGGTGTTCGAGCGTTTCGTGCAGGTGGAGGACGGCGATTACAGCCGCCACGGCGGCACCGGTCTTGGCCTCGCCATCGTTAAGGAGTTTGTCGAGCTGCATCACGGCGAAGTGCGCTTGAACGCCGCGGAGGGCGGTGGCGCCTTGTTCCGCCTGGAACTGCCCTTGACGGCGCCGGCGGGGGTGGAGGTGGCGCCGGAGGATCTGAAGCTGGACGATCTGCTGGCCGGCGGCGTGCTGCCCCTGAGCGGCACGCCGCAAAGCGCGGTGCTGCCGCTGCCGGACAACGGCGCGCAGCCGCTGGTATTGCTGGTGGAGGACAATGTCGATATGAGCGCCTTCATCGCCGGCGCCTTGGGACGGCATTACCGGGTGCTGACCGCGCCGGAAGGAAGAAGGGGGATGCAACTGGCGCTGAGCGAGCAGCCGGACTTGATCATCAGCGATCTGATGATGCCGGGCATGGGCGGCGAAGCGCTGGTGGCCGCGCTGCGCGGCAACTGGCAGACCGAGGATATTCCGGTGGTGATGTTGTCGGCGCGCGCTGACGATGCCTTGCGGCTGCAGATGCTGCAAAGCAGCGTGCAGGAGTTCTTGTACAAGCCGTTCTCGGTGGGCGAACTGCTGGCGCGGGTGGGGCGGCTGATTGGCGAGCGCCGCCGTTCGGCGCTGCGCTTGAAGCAGGCGTTGTACGCGGCGGAGCAGATCGCCTGGGAGCTGGACCTGGACGATGGCGCGCTGCAGGAGGAAGGGCCGGTGGGGAGGATGTTCGGGGAGGCGGACGACTACCGTCATGGCTGCCTGGACAATTTGCTGCGGCAGATCCATCCCGAAGATCTGGAGGAGTTGCGCCAGCGCTGGCTGGCGTTGCCGGCGCGCCAGGGCGAGAACCATCACGAATGTCAGTTCCGGGTGTCCTTGCCGGACGGCGGTCATGCCTGGGTACAGGTCAGCGCCAGCCTGTGGCGGGACGCCGACGGCAGCCCGCGGCGCGCGATGGGTTTTGCCCGCGACATTTCCGCGCTCAAACGCACGCAGCTCAATATCGAGTTTCTGGCCAAGCACGACAGCCTGACCCAGTTGCCGAATCGGGTGCAATTGAATGAGCGCCTGCATCTGAGCCTGGCGCGCCATCAGCGCTTGCAGCGCCGACTCTACCTGTTGCTGGTGGATCTGGACGATTTCCGTTTCATCAACGACAACCTGGGGCACGAGGTCGGCGACCAATTGCTGCGCATCGTCGCCGAGCGCTTGCGCGCCTGCATGCGCGGCGGCGATCCGCTGTTCCGCATCGGTGGCGACGAGTTCGTGGTGCTGGCCGAAGAGGTCGACGACGCCACCGCCGCTGGCCTGGCCGAGCGGGTGCTGGAAACCTTGTCGGCGCCGTATCAGGAAGGCGACCATCGCTACTTCCTGTCCGCCAGCATCGGCATCAGCAGCTATCCGGCCGACGCGGACTCCCCGGAAGGCTTGATGCGCTACGCCGATATGGCGATGTACCGGGCCAAGTATGGCGGCAAGAACGGCTTTTGTTTCTTCGCAGCCGATATGGCGGACGGAGTGCGGCAGCGGTTGCAGACCGAAACCGGGCTGCGGCAGGCGCTGCAGCGCGGCGAACTGCGGCTGGAGTACCAGCCGCAGCTGACCTTGCGCGGTCAGGACATGCTGGGGGTGGAGGCATTGCTGCGCTGGGAGTTCGAGGGCCGCAAGCAGTCGCCGGCCCATTTCATCGGCATTGCCGAGAAAACCGGCCTGATCATCGATATCGACGAATACGTATTCCGCAGCGTCTGCCGCCAAGTCGTGGCCTGGCGCAACAGCGGCTTGCCGCCCTGGCGCATCAGCGTCAATCTGTCGGCGCGTTTTTTCTGTCTGCCGGACTCGGTGGCGCGGCTTAGCGCCATCATCGCGGAGTGCGGCGCGGGACCGGAACAGCTATGCCTGGAAATCACCGAGGGCACGCTGATGGATGTGGACAGCGCGATGAAGACGCTGCCGGCGCTCAAGCGCATGGGCTTTCATGTCAGTGTCGACGACTTTGGCACCGGCTTCTCTTCGCTGTCCTATCTGAAGCGCTTGCCCATCGATGAGTTGAAGATAGACCGCAGCTTCATCATGCGGCTGGATAGCGACGAGCGCGATCTGGCCATGGTGGCCGCCATCGTGTCGATGGCGGAAAGCCTGGGCCTGCAAGTGCTGGCCGAGGGAGTGGAGACCGAATCCCAGCATGAACTGCTGCTGGCGCGTGGCTGTCACAGCGGCCAAGGCTATCTGTACTCGCCGTCGCTGCCGCCGGCGCAACTGGTGGCGTGGTGGCGCGGCCGTTTCGAGTGATCAGGGCGCTGCCGGACTGAGGCCGGGCACCGGCTCGCCCGGCAGCCAGCGCCGGTACAGCGCGGCAAAGCTGCCGTCTCGCTTCATCTCGTCCAGCGCCTGCTGCCAGGCCTTGACCACCGCGTCCGGCGTCTGGCGCGAAAAAGCGATATAGCCGTAAGTATGGGAAAAGGTCAGCGCCTTGCGCACCTGGGCGGGATCGAAACCCTGTTGTCTGAGTTGGTGGGGCAGGGTGGTGTTCTCGCTGACGATGACATCGGCGCGCTTGCGCATCAGCATGGTCAGCAATTGGTCCGGCGTGGCCACGGTGCTTAGATTGGAAAAATTCTGCGCGGCCAGCAGCTGTTGCAGATACCAGTCGCGCACCACCATGATCTGCGGCAGCTTGCGGGCGTCGTCCAGCGTTTGCAACTTGATATTGCTGTCGCGCCGCACAAACAGACAACCCAGGGTTTCGGTCACCGGGCCCACCCATTTGAACAGGCGCTCTCGCTCCGGCGTGCGATTGGTGTTGAACAGCACGGTATTCGGCTGCTGCTGCGCCTGGCGGTAGCCGCGCGCCCATGGCACCACCGCGATGGGGTCGTGGTTGCCGACGCGGCGTTGTATGCCTTGCACCACTTCGACCACCAGGCCGCCCGGCTTGCCGTCCTGCTCGAAGGTCAGCGGCGGGTCGTCCTCGGTCAGGATTTCCAGCATAGGGCCAGGCGCCGCCCGCAATGGCATGGCGACGAGGCAAGCGATAAACAGGTTTAGCAGGCAGTGGCGACGTGTCATGGCGGTGCGCTTCGTGTTCTGGCTGTCCGCTTTGACTGTAGCGGCAATTTGCGCCGGGCTCAAATTCCTTCCTTGGCCGCGCCGTGAATATGAATATGCATAATCGATGGTTTGTTTTTTTCGCTTATTCGCTTAACCTTCCTTGCAGATTCCGCAGAGGCAATGGTTGTTAGATAAGGAAATAGTGATGAACAAGCAAATGATGCTGCTGGCGCTGTGCTTGGCGCCTACCCTGGCGCTGGCCGCCCGCCCATTGACGGTATGCACCGACGCCAATCCGGAAGGCTTCGACGTGGTGCAATACAATTCCCTGGTCACCACCAACGCCTCGGCGGACGTGTTGATGAACCGGCTGGTGGAATACGACGCCATCGGCCGTAAAGTGGTGCCGGGATTGGCCGCAAGCTGGCAAGTCAGCGACGACGGCCTCAGTTACACGTTCAAACTGCGTCCGAACGTGGCATTTCACGCCACCGATTATTTCAAGCCCGGCCGCAAGCTGAACGCCGACGATGTGGTATTCACCTTCGAGCGCATGCTGAATCCCGGCCATGCCTGGTACAAGACCGCGCCGAATGGCTACCCGCACGCGCAGGCCATGCAGTTTCCCAAATTGATCAAGGCGGTGCAGAAGGTTGACGCCAGTACCGTGCGCTTCGAGCTCAACTACCCGGAAGCCACCTTCCTGTCCAGCCTGACCATGGGCTTCGCGTCCATCTATTCCGCGGAGTACGCCGGCCAGCTGCTGGCGGCCGGCCGCCAGGCGGATTTGAACAGCAAGCCGATAGGCACCGGCCCCTTCGTGTTCCGCGGCTTCCAGAAGGACGCGGTGGTGCGCTATGCGCCGAATGCCGGCTATTGGGGCGCCAAGCCCAGGGTCGGCGCGCTGATCTACGCGATCACGCCGGACGCCGCGGTGCGGGCGCAGAAGCTGAGAGCCGGCGAATGTCAGCTGGCCTTGTCGCCCAAGCCGCAGGACGTGCTGGCGGCCAAGGCGGATTCCAAATTGCAGGTATTGCAGACCCCGGCCTTCATGACCGCCTTCGTCGCCTTCAATAGCCAGAAAAAACCGTTGAACAGCCCGCTGGTGCGCCAGGCGTTCAATCTGGCCTTCGACAAGAGCAGCTATCTGAAAACGGTGTTCGACAACACCGCCATCGCGGCGGACTTGCCGTATCCGCCCAATACCTGGAGCTATAACAAGGGCGAGAAGCCTTATGCCTACGACCCGGCGCGCGCCAAGAAGCTGCTGGCCCAGGCAGGCTACCCCGATGGCTTCGAAACCACGGTATGGGTGCGCCCCAGCGGCAGCACGCTGAACCCCAATCCCAAGGCCGGCGCCGAATTGTTGCAGTCCGATCTGGCCAAGATCGGCGTCAAGGTGCAGATCAAGGTGATTGAGTGGGGCGAACTGATCAAGCGCGCGAAGGCCGGCGAACATGAGCTATTGTTCATGGGCTGGGCCGGCGACAACGGCGATCCGGACAATTTCCTGACCCCGCAGTTTTCCTGCTCCGCGGTGCAGTCCGGTACCAATTTCGCGCGTTATTGCGATGCCAAGCTGGACAAGCTGATCAGCGATGGCAAGAAAAGCAGCGATTTCGCGCAACGCGCCAAATTGTATCTGGCGGCGCAGAAGCTGATCCAGGAGCAGGCGCTGTGGCTGCCGCTGGCGCATCCCACCGCTTATGCGCTGGCGAGCAAGAGTTTGAGCGGCTACGCGGTTAGCCCGTTTGGCCGGGTGGATTTTGGTCGCGCGCATTTGAACTGATACGTTGCGGGCCCGTCATGGCGGCGGGCCGTCAGTTTTTGTCAGCTTAGGCGCGTTTGTTTTGGGTTAATGTTCGTATGTGAACTTAATCGTGATTATTTTAACGATTTCGCAAAGCCGCCAGCTTATTTTTCTTGAAATGTTGTTTTCGCTTATTTGTTTTTTCGTTTAGAGACTAGCTGCTAGCTAAGGGTGATATTACTTTAGTAGTTGCTTGTTATCTTGTTCATGCATGTCTTGTCGTTTGCGCCAGCGGCGCAGCCTGTGCGGGCCTGGCTTGAAACGGGCTTTTTCACGGTCATCCGGCCATGGTCCGGGTTGCGACAATCCTTTCCCTGCTTGATTATGGCGGGCTCTCCGCCTTGCCGGGCCAGCGTTGCGCGAACGCCACGCCGCTAGGTTGGCGTCCGCGTGCGGCGGTGACCATGACAGCCCTTCAGCTAAAATGTTCCAAAGCGCTGAAAATGCGCAATTTAATAATGGATATTTTAATATTAATGATCTCTTCTTAAGGGTAATTAGGAAATATTCTTAAAAAGATCAAGCTTGTCCCGCTTATCCCTAGTTGAAACTACTCACTGGCCTATTTAGCGTGTGCTCACCCTCGCTTATGACTACAGTTTCGCGTATCATCAAAGCTTGGTTGGGATAAACATGACATAAGAATATAATGCAAACTAGACGAACACAACAAAGTCGTAGGGAGTCCACCATCGGAAAACTGGTGGAGGCGGCCATCGAGTGTCTGCTGGAGTTTGGTTATCACGGCACCAGCGTGCAACTGATCTGCAGCCGGGCTGGCGTCTCCCAGGGGGCATTGTTCCGCCATTTCGCCACCAAGAACGAACTGATGCTGCCGGTGGGGCGCAAGGTGGTCGACGATATTTTCGAAGCCGGGCTCAAGCTGGCGGCGGAAATGCCCAGCACGATGCCGGAAGAGGAACGGATCGTCGCGCTGATGAAGGCCCTGGTGCTGTCACCGCGCCACATTGTGTTGATGGAGCTGCTGATGGCGGCCCGCACCACCGCCGATCTGCGGGAAATCTTCCTGGCCAGTTCCAGCAACTACTTCCGCGATCGCTTCGTCGCCCTGATGGCATCGCTGTTTCCGCGCTACGCGATCTCCACCGGCTTCTTCGCCACCTTGCTGACCATGATGACCACCTTCCATGGCATGGCGCTGTACCGGATGCTGAACGAGCATCCCGAAGGCGACAAGATGCGCGAGCAGTGGCTGCAGACCGCCTTGCGCAGCGAGCTGGAACGCATTCGCGCCGAAGGCGCCGATAGCCGCAATCCCTTATACCAATTGCCGTTCTAAGACGGTGGTTCTGCGTTAAAAACCGCTTCGAAACACAGATGCGCCATATGGGCATCGCGCTTTCTCGGCGGTTTTCGTCTTCGCTCGCGAGCCCGTAACACGGGCTCGAAGTCTATCCCATGCCTGCTGGCGGAAATTGCAGCTTGACGCTGAGGCCACCACCGGCGTTGCGGCTCAACTCCACCGTCGCTCCGTGGCGGTGGGCGATTTCCCTGACGATGGCCAATCCCAGCCCGCTGCCGTTGCTGGCGGCGCCGGCGATGCGATAAAAGCGCTGCCATACCTTGTCCCGTTCCGCATCGGCAATGCCGGGGCCGTTGTCGTCTATGCGCAGCCACGGCGCCGGCAGCGCGCCGGCGGCCAGGGTGATGCGGGCGGCGCCGGCGACCGGGTGGTAGCGGATGGCATTGTCCAGCAGATTGCCCAGCGCCTCCCGCAGCAAGCCGGCATGTCCGCGTACCGTCACCGTTTCCTCGCCTTCGTAGCCCAGGTCCGCGCCTTGGCCATGAGCCCAAGCGGCTTGTTCCAGCGCCCATTCCCGTAGCCACGCGGCCAGATCCATTTCGGTCAAGGCGATCGCCTGGCCGTTGTCGGGCTCCACCCGCGCCAGTTGCAGCAATTGCTGCACGCCATGGCTGGCACTGTCCAGCGAGGCCAGCAGTTTGTCCAATTGCTGCCGCAAGGCGGCTTCGGATGCTTGACGCTGGGCCAATTCCGCCTGGGTCCGCATCACCGCCAGCGGTGTTTTCAATTGATGGGCGGCATCGTCGATGAAACGGCGCCGTGCCGCCTGCAGCTTGTGCCAGCGCACGCCTTGCTGATTCAGCGCGTCCACCAGCGGAGTCAGTTCGGTGGGCAGTTCGCTGCTGGGCAGCGGGCTGAGGTCGGTGTCCTTGCGCGCGCCCACCTTGCGCGACAAGCGGCGCAGCGGCCGCAGGCTGTGGCCGACCGCCAGCAGCACGATGACCAGCATGATGGCGCCGAGCAGCGCCTCCTGCGCCAACGCGCCCAGCAACAGGGTGCGCGCCAGTTGCTGGCGCGATTCCGGCGTTTCCGCCACCTGGATCCAGACGTCGCGGCTTTGCAGCGTGGCCATGTCGCGCACCGATTGGCGCAGGGTCAACAGCCGCAGCGTGTCGCCGTGATAGCCGATGTCCGAGTAGTCCGGCTGGTAGCGGATTTCGGCGCGGCGGCGTGGCGGCGGCAGGGGCAGGTCCTCATAGCCGGTCAGCACCGCGCCATCGTCGCGGCTGACCCGGTAGAACACCTTGCCGGAGGCGTTGGATTCGAACATCTGCAAGGCGAAATAGGGGATGTCCACGCTGATGGCGCCGCCATGGGCGGCGACGCCGTCGGCAATGGCGCGGCCGGAGCTGAGCAGCATGCGGTCGAAGGCAGTATTGGCCGCCTGCAAGGCACGGTCATAAGTCATCCAGCCGTCCAGCGCCAGCATCAGCAGCAGCGGTATCGACAGCCCCAGCAATAGCTGCTTGCGCAGGCTGGCGGGCTTGAGGCGGGAAAGAAGTTTGCGCATTTACGGCGTGGTCAATAGATAGCCCAGCCCGCGCAAGGTGACGATGGAGACCGGCTGCTCCGCCAGTTTCTTGCGCAAGCGGTGCACGTAGATTTCAATGGCCTCGGCGCTGCCGGACTCATCCAGGCCGAAGATCTTTTCCGATAGCTGGGTCTTGCCTATCGCCTTGCCGCCCTGCAGCATCAGCACCTCGAGCACCGCGTGCTCGCGCGGCGTCAGCCGCAGCGTGTCGCCATGCAATTGGAACTGGCGGCCGATGCTGTCGTAGCTGAGCGGGCCCAGTTGCAGCAACGGGCTTTCGCGGCCATGGCTGCGGCGGATCAGCGCGCGCACCCGCGCTTCCAGCTCATTGAGATCGAAAGGCTTGGCCAGGTAATCGTCGGCGCCCAGATCCAGGCCGCGAACCCTTTCTTCCACCGAGCCGTGCGCGGTCAGGATCAGCACCGGCAGCGCCTGCTTGCGGCCGCGCAGCCGGCGCAGCACCTCCCAGCCGTCCAGCTTGGGCAGGTCCAGGTCCAGGATGGCCAGCGCGTAATCCTGGGTGCGCAGCACATGGTCGGCGTCGCTGCCGTTGAGCATGCAGTCCACGGCGAAGCCGGCCTGGCGCAGGGCCTGGGCCAGCGATTCCGACAAGGCCGGATTGTCTTCCACCAAAAGCAGGCGCATGGTTGGCTCATTGAAAGCGGATTGAAAGCTTCACTCTAATATCATGGCTGGGCAAGCGAAGCCAATAGAGCGTCGCCGTCGAAAGATGTGCTCAACATCTTCAGCTACCAAGGAGCAACACCATGAATAGAGTCAGAAGCTTGTCCGCGCTGTGCTGCGCGCTGGGTTCCGCCGCCGCCTGGGCGGCCGTGCCCGCCGGGTATCCGGCCAGTTATCAGCAGTTGGTGGACGCCGCGGCCAAGGAGGGCAAGGTGGTGGTGTATTCGGCCACCGACAGCGCCGCCGCGCGACCCTTGATCAAGGACTTTCAGGCCTTGTATCCCGGCGTCAAGGTGGAATACCACGATATGAACAGCACCGAGATCTATAACCGCTTCATCAGCGAGAACGCCGCCAACAGCGCCAGCGCCGATGTGGTATGGAGTTCGGCGATGGATTTGCAGGTGAAGTTCGTCAATGATGGTTATGCCGCCAGTTACGCCTCGCCGGAGACGCCGAATCTACCGTCCTGGGCGCATTATCAGCAGCAAGCCTATGGCACCACTTACGAACCGGTGGCCATCGTTTACAACAAGCGCTTGTTGAAGCCGGCGGAGATTCCGCAGACGCGTGCCGACCTAGTGCGCATCCTCAAGGCCAATCCGGCCCGCTTCAAGGGCAAGGTCACCAGTTACGATATCGAGAAATCCGGCGTCGGTTTCAATTTTCTGACCCAGGACGCTCGCCACAATAGCGCCGGTACCTGGGAACTGGCGCGCGCGCTGGGCGCCAGCGGCGTCAAGCTGCAAACCTCCACCGGCGCGATGATGGAACGGATTTCCTCGGGCGAGAACCTGATCGGCTACAACATCCTCGGCTCCTATGCCTACGCCAAGGCCAAGAAGGATCCGGCCATCGGCTATGTCTATCCCAAGGACTACACCCAGGTGGTCAGCCGTCTGGCCATCGTGTCCAAGAAAGCGCGCAATCCCAGCGCGGCGCGGCTGTGGTTGGACTATCTATTGTCCAAGCGCGGCCAGACCGTGCTGGCCAACCAGTCCGAGCTGTTCTCCCTGCGCAGCGATGTCAGCGGTGCGGCGTCGATTACCGCCTTGAATCAGCAATTGGGCGGCAGCGCCAAGCCTATCCAGGTGGGCACCGGCCTGTTGGTCTATCTGGACCAGGCCAAGCGTCTGGACTTCATGCGTCAGTGGCAGCAGGCGCTGAAGAAATAGCGCGCCGCCGCATGGTCTGGCCGGCGGTTTGACGCGGTTCACGATTCCTCGTGGTCTTTTCCCCGCGTGGCGGATCGTCAACCGTGCCCTGAGAGCCTGTTCAAAGTCTCGCGAGCAAGAGCGAGACAAGGCGTTGTGGCTGAGAAAGCGGAATGTACAAGCGGTACATGAGCATTTCGAAGCGGTACTCACCGTGTAACGCTCCACGACGCGCAGCAGTCTTTGAACAGGTTCTGAGCCGGCCTTCCCTATTCCTTCATCAGCCGTCCGCCCGGCGCGGACGGCACAAAGGCCTGTGCGTCAGGCCTGGGAGCAAGCATGGATTCTTCCGTAAAGCTCACGGCGACCGCCGCGAGCCCCGCCGCCGCGCGCGGCGGGGCGCCGCGCTGGAGCGCGATCAGCCGTTGGCTGGTCATGGGCGTATTGGCGACGCTGGTGCTGGCGCCGCTGTCTTTGGTGGTGTATCAGAGCCTGCTGGATCAGCCATTCTTCATGGCGGACAAGAGCATGGGATTGGCCGCCTACCGTTTCGTGTTCACCGACTCCGATTTTTGGTCCGCGCTCGGTAATTCACTGGTGATCGCCGCCGGCATGGCCTTGATCGCGATTCCGCTGGGCGGAGTGCTGGCCTTCTTGATGGCGCGCACCGATCTGCCGGGGCGGCGCTGGCTGGAGCCCTTGCTGCTGACGCCGGTATTCGTGTCGCCTATGGTGCTGGCCTTCGGCTATGTGGTGGCGGCGGGACCAGTGGGCTTTTATTCGCTGTGGTTCAAACAGTGGTTCGGCGTGGAAGAGCTACCGTGGAATATCTATTCCTTGGCCAGTATCGCGGTGGTGGCGGGGCTGACCCATGTGCCGCATGTCTATTTATATGCGTCGGCGGCGCTGCGCAATCTGGGCTCGGACGTGGAGGAAGCCGCGCGCGTGGCCGGCGCCAGCCCCTTCCGCGTGGCGCGCGACGTCAGTCTGCCGATGGTGATGCCGGCGATGCTGTTCTCCGGCGTGCTGGTGGTGTTTCTCGGTTTCGAGGTGTTCGGCCTGCCGCTGGTGCTGGGCGACCCGGAAGGGCATCTGGTGCTGGCCACCTATCTGTACAAGCTGACCAATAAGCTGGGGATTCCGTCTTATCACTTGATGGCGGCGGTGGCGGTCTGCCTGATCGCCATCACCTTCCCGCTGGTCCTGCTGCAGCGCCGGCTGTTGCGCAGCGCCCAGCGTTTTGTTGCCCTCAAGGGCAAGGCCGGACGTCAGCATCCGCTGTCGTTGGGGCCGTGGCGTTATGTGGCTCTGGCCATCGTGCTGCTGTGGCTGTTCCTCACCGTGGTGGTGCCGATTACCGGTATCGCGCTGCGCTCGGTGGTCAGCCACTGGGGCGAGGGCGTGTCCTTGCTGGAGACGCTGACGCTGGATCACTACGCGCTGGTGTTCGAGGAGGACAATATCGTCCGCGCCATCGTCAACACCCTGGGCGTCGGCATCATCGGCGGCGCGCTGGCGGTGGGTTTTTACACCCTGGTCGGTTTCGCCGGCCATCGTCGCAATGACTGGGGCGCGCGCGTGCTGGATTACCTGGTGCTACTGCCGCGTGCGGTGCCGGGCATCCTGGCCGGCCTGGCCTTCCTGTGGGTGTTTCTGTTCGTGCCCGGCTTGCAGGGCGCCAAGAACAGCATGCTGTCGATCTGGCTGGCCTACACCGTGGTCTGGCTGGCCTATGGCATGCGGCTGGTGCAGAGCGCCTTGCTGCAAGTGGGGCCGGAGCTGGAGGAAGCGGCGCGCAGCGCCGGCGCGTCACAGCGCCGCGCCAGCCTGGACGTGACCCTGCCCTTGATCCGTTTCGGCCTGCTGTCCAGTTGGCTGCTGATCTTCATGATTTTCGAGCGGGAGTATTCGACCGCGGTGTATTTGCTGTCGCCCGGCACCGAGGTGATCGGTTCCTTGTTGGTATCCCTGTGGGCCACCGGCGCGGTGGACCAGGTGGCGGCCCTGTCTGTGATCAATATTCTGATGGTGGGCGCCGGCTTGGCGCTGGCCTTGCGTCTGGGAGTGAAACTGCATGACTAAGCTGAGCGTGCGCGATTTGCATCTGAATTACGACCACAACCCCATCCTGCAAGGAGTGTCCTTCGACCTGGCCGCCGGTCAGGTGGTGTCCTTGCTTGGCGCTTCAGGCAGCGGCAAGACCACCTTGCTGCGCGCCATCGCCGGGCTGGAGCAGCCATCCGCGGGTCGCATCCTGTTGGATGGCCGCCCGCTGTACGACGGCGCGGCCGGCTGCAATCTGGCGGTGGAGCAGCGCTCCTTGGGCCTGGTGTTCCAGTCCTATGCGCTATGGCCGCATCGCACCGTGGCGCAGAATGTCGGCTATGGCTTGAAGCTGCGTAAAACCCCTGCGGCGGACATCGCGGCGCGGGTGCGGCAGATTCTGGACAAGCTCGGGCTCGGCCACCTGGCCGAGCGCTATCCGCATCAGCTGTCGGGCGGCCAGCAGCAGCGCGTGGCGATTGCCCGCGCGCTGGTGTACAACCCGCCGGTGATTCTGCTGGATGAGCCGCTGTCCAATCTGGACGCCAAGCTGCGCGAAGAGGCGCGCGCCTGGCTGCGCGAGCTGATCGTGTCGTTGAACTTGTCGGCGCTGTGCGTTACCCACGATCAGGGCGAGGCGATGGCGATGTCGGACCAGATCCTGCTGCTGAAGAACGGCCGCATCGAGCAGGCGGGCAGCCCGACCGAGCTGTATTCGGCGCCGGCTTCTCTTTATACCGCGCAATTCATGGGCGCCAATAATACGCTGCAAGCTAAGGTGGCCGCCCGGGATGGCGATAGCGTCACCTTGCAAGGCGAGGGCTGGCAGTTGCGCGCCACCGCACGCCAGGTGCTGCAAGTGGGACAATCGGCGCAGGCGGTGATCCGGCTGGAGCGGCTACGGGTGCAGGACGAGCCCGGCGGCAACAGCCTGCCGGCGCGCTTGATCGCGTCGATGTATCTGGGCGACCGCTGGGAATACCTGTTGCAACATGGCGATCTGCGCTTGCGCGCCTTTGGCCAGCAGGCCAGGCCGAACGGCGAATGTTGGGCGGAGTTTCGGCAGGAGGACACCTGGGCGTTCGAGGCGGTTCCAGCCTGATTGACTCTGTAAGAGCCTGTTCAAAGTCTCGCGAGCAAGGGCGAGACAAGGCGAAAACGAGCGAAAAAGCGGAATGTACACGTGGTACATGAGCATTTTGAGCTTGGTTTCAACGCCGTATCGCCGAAGCGCAGCAGACTTTGAACAGGTTCTAAGGGTATCGGCAAAGGGCAAGCGCGAGGCTTGCTCTTTTTTTATGGCCGCGTGCGGCGGAGCAGGTGTTAATGACGATGGGTGAATGGGGCGTCGATGTCTAGTGGGAAGGGGGGGGGCGCGCTAGCCACGGTCTGGCACTGCCAGTGCATGAGCTATTGTCGGGAGATCTGAGGAATAGGGTGGGATTGAAAAGCCTGATGTGTGTCGAAGCTTGCCGCAATGAAAAAGGCCCGCTTGCGCGGGCCTTTTTCTCACTCATGTTCGTGGGTTCTTGCGTCGAACCGACAAATTAGAATGCGTGGATCATGTTCAGGCCGAAGGCCTTCAGATCCTTGTTGGCGTTATCCAGGCCACCTTTAACATCGATCTGGCCGAATTGCGCGCCGAAGGTGGTGCGCTTGGAGATCGCGTAGTCAACGCCCAGCACGTACTGGCTGTACTGCGAGTCGTTCAGTTTTACGCTGCTGATTTCAACTTTGTCGCCGCGAGCGTAGGTGAACTTCGGAGTGAATGCACCGATGGTGTAGGCGGCAGTCAGAGCATACTCGCGAGTTTTTACTTTACCGTTTACATCAATAGCGCCGGAATAACTTGCACCGTTGATGATTTGGTTAGCCCAAGTGGTACCCAGGATGTCCAAGCCACCTTTCTGCTGTTGGTAGCCGAAAGCAACCAGCAGATTGTTGGCGTTGTAGCCAACTTCCAGGCGGTGTTTGTCGTTAGCGGTGGCGTTAACGATGGAGCCACGAGCAATTTGGCCATCAGCTTTGTCAGCTACGGTCAGTTTGCCGGTGATCGGATCTTCGAACAGGCCAACAGAAGAGTTGGCTTTGCTTTCATGGATGTAAGCATACTTGCCGAAGAAGCCACTATTTTCGTAGCCCAGGCCAACGATAGCGGTTTCACGCGCTTGGGTGTTCGAGGTCTTGTCTTCTTTGGTGCCGTATTGCAGAGCGGCGCTGAAGCCAGCGATGCTCGGCATGTCGTAGCGCACGGAGTTCTTCAGGCGCTTGCCGTCACGGGTGAAAATGCCCAGGCCCAGTGCGTCGCTGCTGTATTCCCAGCTGTCAACGATGCCCATGTCGCTGTCCAGGAAGTTGGACACGTTGCCCAGACGCAGGGTGCCCAGATCGCTCTGCAGGCCTACGAAAGAGTTACGGCTAGCGAAAGTGCCGCTGCTGGAGCCGGTGCGGGATTGGCCGTCGATGCCAAAACCGGTTTCAACTTGCCAGATAGCCTTCAGACCGTTGCCCAGGTCTTCTTTGCCTTTGAAACCAATACGGGAACCGAGGTCGTCGATGTTGGTTTGCTTGGTGGAACCGTTGTCAACGTACTCTACGCCGCCTTTGATTTTGCCGTAGATGGTAACGTCAGCGAAAGCTGCGGCCGGCAGAGTAGCTACCAGCAGGGCGATCAGACTCTTTTTCATGGTCAAGTCATCCTTTTATATGGGTTTAGGAATGTGAGCAAATGCTATTGGCTAAGTTGTTTAAATGCAACTTTTCGGTAAATGGCGTGTTGCAAATCAACAACCAAATGTTGCTTTCTATGTGTGGTTTTACATGGAAAAGTCTTGCTAAGCCAATGAACGAAATGAAGAAAATATGAATTATGTGAATGGGAGTGAAGTGTTGTAAAAAAGCATCTATCGCCTACATTCCTTATGCCATAAGGATTTTAGCGTGGGTGTGGAGATGGGGAGCGGTGGCGGCAGTGAAAAAAAATGAGCCCGCGGAGGGCGGGCTCGAAATCAACGTGACTTGAAGAGAATTCACGATGCTGCAAGAAGCACATCAGAATGAATTCGTATCTGAATCATAATAGAAAGCGAAGGCTATGTAAATAGTGCTGTCAGGGGCGATGGTTACCCGTTTTTAGTGGTGTGGTGAGTGCTAACTTGTTGTTTATAAAATATTATTCATATTGATTTGATTCTTCTGTGAATGATTGCTCTTGTGGTGGTTTTTGTGCGGAATGGTAGATCGTTTGCTTTTATGGCGCGGCGTTTTGCTTCTTTTGCTGTTGCCGCTTCCCGGCTAAGGTAGTCGGGTTGCATGTCTGAACCTGGGCAACTCACTCCATATAGAAGGATGACGCGATGAAACTGGAAACCCTGGCGGTGCATGCCGGCTATGCGCCGGACCCGACGACCAAGGCGGTGGCGGTGCCGCTGTATCAAACCACCAGCTACGCCTTCGACAGCACCCAGCACGGCGCCGACCTGTTCGATCTCAAGGTGCAGGGCAATATCTACACCCGCATCATGAACCCGACCACCGATGTGCTGGAGCAGCGGGTGGCTGCGCTGGAGGGCGGCATCGGCGCGCTGGCGGTGGCGTCCGGCATGGCGGCGATCGCCTACGCAATACAAACCATCGCCGAGGCCGGCGACAACATCATCGCCACCGGCACCTTGTACGGCGGCACTTATAATTTGTTTGCGCACACGCTGCCGCAATTGGGCATCGAGGTGCGTTTCGCCGATTACCGCCAGCCGCAGCGGATTGGCGAAATGGCGGACGCGCGCACCAAGGCGGTATTCTGCGAGTCCATCGGCAATCCGCTGGGCAATGTGGTTGATTTCGCCGCCTTCGCCGATCAGGCGCATCGTCATGGCCTGCCGCTGATCGTCGACAACACGGTGCCGTCTCCTTATCTATGCCGGCCGTTCGAGCACGGCGCCGACATCGTGGTGCACAGCCTGACCAAATATCTGGGCGGCCACGGCAATAGCATAGGCGGCATCATCGTGGACAGCGGCCGCTTCCCCTGGGCTGAGCACGCCGAGCGCTTTGCGCGTCTGAACACGCCGGATGTCAGCTACCACGGCGTCAACTACGTGGAGACATTGGGCGCGGCCGCCTATATCGCGCGGGCGCGGGTGGTGCCGCTGCGCAATATGGGCGCGGCGCTGGCGCCGTTCAACGCTTTCCTGATCTTGCAAGGGATAGAAACGCTGGCGCTGCGCATGGATCGCATCTGCGCCAATGCCTTGCAAGTAGCCCAACGTCTGCGCCGGCACCCGGCGGTGGAGTGGGTGGAATACGCCGGGCTGGAGGATCATCCGGACCATGGCTTGGCGCAGCGCTATTTCGGCGGCCGCGCTTCCGGCGTGCTGTCCTTCGGCATCCGCGGCGGCGCGGCCGCCGGCGGTCGTTTCATCGACGCCTTGCAGTTGGTGACCCGCTTGGTGAATATCGGCGACGCCAAGTCGCTGGCCTGCCATCCGGCCACCACCACTCACCGCCAGTTGTCCGCAGAGGAGCAATTACGCGCCGGGGTGCGTCCGGAGATGGTGCGGCTTTCCATCGGCATCGAACATATCGACGACATTCTGGCCGACATTGACCAGGCCTTGGTCGCCGCGGCTTCATAACGCCTCGCTCAGCCGCGGCGCAATACCTGGGGATTCATGCCATTAGGCAGGTGGTGATGCCATTTGCCGTCCAGGAAGCTCTGCATTACCTGCTGGACCTTGCCGTGCAGGGTCCAGCCGGCGTCGCGGGCGATGGCGGCGGCGGACAGGGGCTTGCCGTCGGCCGGCTGTATTGGCGCGATGTATTCCAGCGGATGATCCGCCAGCATCGGATGATCGATTTCTTCGCGCGACAGCAGGGTCAGCTGATGATGCTGCGGGTCGCGCGCGATGCGCTGGTACAGCGCATCGACCACGTCTTCGGGTCCTTCCAGTATCTGCAGGAAATCGTCGTTCAACATCAGCAGCACGCTGGCGATGCCCTGGCTGTGGTTGTAGTCGCGAAAACGGCCGATGCGGGCGTGCATGAGCCCGGCGGATACCGGGTGCTGGGCTGCGCTGCTATAGATCAGACGGATCATCGTGTGCTCCGCGTGGCGAGAACTCTTGCTTGCAGTATAGCGCCTGACGGTTAAGTCAATTTGAGCCAGGCCAACACGCAGACCAAAGCCACGACGGCGTGCAGCCAGGCGCGGCGACGGAACAAGCTGGCGCTTTGCCGCGGCGGCAGCGTGGTGATGATGGGCGGGCCGCTCTGCTCATTGCCGGCCAGTAGCCAGTACGCGGGCTGCCGCGCCATCTCTTTATGCAGCGCGAGCACTTCGCGTTGCGCCGCGGCGCGCGCCAGGCCCCATTCCCGCTGGTCCAACTGGCCGTTGCCGTCCAGGTCGAAACGGCGCAGCAGCTCGGCCTGGTTGCGTTTCCACTCCGCCAACTTGGCGCCGATGTCCAAGCGCAGCTCGATGGCGCCGACGCGCGGCTCCAGGCGTGACAATTGGCCGCGCACATGGATGGTCTCGCCTTCGTCTATCCATTCCTCTATCAGCAGCATGCCGTCCTCGTGCCAACGGCGCCGATGATGGGCGATAACCTGGGCCGAGCCCGGCAGCACGGTGGCTTCCGCGTCGCCGTCGACCAGCAGAAAGCTGTCGTCGCTGCTGATTTCCGGCGGGTTGACACGGGCGGCCAGCCGGGTGGAACGCTGCATGGTCCAGCGCAGCCAGTCTTCCAGATCCAGCTTGCCGCGTTCATTTATGCGCCAGCAGCGGTACCAGGCGCAGCGCCGGCCGCTCAAGGGGCTGTAGTTGGGCGCGTTGGGGTGGCAGCGGGCCATGCCGGACAATTCCACCTGGCCCAGCGCCGCGCTGGCTAGCCGCGAGGTGGGGGTGTCGGCCAGTTGCCGGTAGCGGCGGTAGTTGGCATGCCAGCTGAACAGGCCCACCGCGGCGACGAACAACAGACCGTAGCGCGTGACGCCGCCAAGCCACACTGCGCCGGCAAGCAGGTAGAGGCCGAGGCTTAATTCCGGCAACAGCGAAGCGAAAATGAACGGCATGCTCAGCGTCGCGCGAACAGCGCTTGCATGTCGACATCACGGGTTTCGGCTGCGGCGAAGCGCAGCGGCCTGGCCGGCGGAAAATGAAACAGGCGGGCAAGCAGCAAGTCGGGAAACTGTTCGATGCGGGCGTTGTGAAGCTTGACCGCCTCGTTGTACAGTTCGCGGCGATCGGCCAGCGCCTCTTCCAATTGAGTGATGCGTTCGCTCAATTGCGCGAATTGCTGATCGGCCTGCAGTGCCGGATACGCCTCCGCCACCGCGTAGAGCTGGCCGATCAGGCCGTGCAGCCGTCCCTCGGCGGCGCCCAGCGCTTCCGGGTCGCGCGCGCGGGCGGAGTCGGCGACGGCGCCGCGCGCGGCCATCACCTGGGTCAGGGTTTCCTGTTCGAAGGCGGCGTATTGCCGGCACACTTCCACCAGTTTGGGCAGCTCGTCGTGGCGCTGCTTGAGGATGACATCGATATTGGCCCAGCTTTGCGTCAGTTGGTGCTTCAGATTGACCAGCGCATTGTAGAGCGTGACCAGGTAGAGCAACGCGGCGGCGACGGCGGCGAGGAAGATGGCCAGCTTCATATGGAATCCTTTGCGAGGCCGCGCGGACTTGGCGGCGGATGCTGGCATTATTGTCCAGCGGCGGCGGCTTGTCGCTACATTCAGAAAGAGGGGAAAGCGTGAATTCCATCAGCATCATCGGTGCCGGCCGCCTGGGCAAGACCCTGGCGCGGCTGGCGCAAGGCTCCGGGCGCTATCGGGTGCTGGACGTGATGACGCGGCGACTGGAGTCGGCGCGCGCGGCCTGCGAATTCATCGGCGCCGGGCGGCCGGTCTGTGATTGGGCGCAGTTGGCGCCGGCCGATCTCTATCTGCTGGCGGTGCCGGACGCGGCCATCGCCGACTGCGCCCAAGCGCTGGCCGCTGCCTGCGTGGTGCCGGCGGGCGCCGTGGTGTTTCACGCCAGCGGCGTCAGCGAATCCGGCATGCTGCAGCCGTTGGCGGCGCGCGGCGCGCACCTGGGCAGCCTGCATCCCGCTTTCTCATTTGCCGATCCGGAGCGGGCGGCCGAGTATTTCGTCGATGTGTTGTGCGCGCTGGAGGGCGATGCGCCGGCCTGCGCCGCTTTGCGGACGCTGGCGCAGGCCGTGGGCGGGCGGCCGTTTCAATTGGCCGCCGGCGGCAAGCCGGCTTATCACGCGGCTTTGTCGGTGGCGTCCAATTATCTGGTGACGCTGACCGCGATGGCGCAAGAGTTGGCCCGCCAGGGCGGCGTGCCGGTCGAGCTGCTGACTCCGCTGCTGGGCGGCTTGATGCGGCAGACGCTGGAGAATGCGCTGGTCTTGGGGCCGCAGGCGGCGCTGACCGGGCCCATCGTGCGCGGCGACGCGTCGACGGTGGCGCTGCATCTGCAGGCGATGGACGACGCCGGCTTGCGCGCCGCCTATCAAGCCTTGGGTCGACAGACGGCGGCGCTGGCCGGCGAGCGCCTGTCCGAGCCGGCGCGCCGGCAAGTGCTGAGCGCGCTGGAACTCGACGAGGACTCAGGCCGGTAGCGCCACCTTGAACACTTGGCGCAGATAGGCGAGAAAGGTCTCGTCGCTGCACATGGTCTTGCCGGGGCTGTCGGACAACTTGGCCACCGGCTGGCCGTTGCAACTGACCAGCTTGAGCACGATCTGCAGTGGCTCCAGGCCCATGTCGTTGGTGAAATGGGTGCCGATGCCGAAGCTGATCTGGATGTGCGGGCTGAAGTGGCGCTGCAGGTCCAGCGCGCTGTCCACGCTCAGGCCGTCGCTGAAGGTCAGCATCTTGGTGGCCGGGTCGATGCGCAGCTTGCGGTAATGCGAGATCGCTTTCTCGCCCCATTGATAGGGATCGCCGCTGTCGTGGCGCAGGCCGTCGAACAGCTTGGCGAAATAGAGATCGAAGTCGGCCAGAAAGGCATCCATGCCCACCACATCGGTCAGAGCGATGCCGAGATCGCCGCGGTATTCCTGCACCCAGGATTCCAGCGCCGCCTTCTGGAAATCGCGTAGCCGCACGCCCAGCGCCTGGAAGGCCTGGAAGAATTCGTGAGCCATGGTGCCGATGGGGGTGATGCCCAGCTTCCAGGCCAGGTAGACATTGCTGGTGCCGCGGAAGATGTCCGGCAGCGCGCTGTTCAGGCGCTCCACCACGTGTTGCTGCCATTCCCGGCTGAAGCGGCGGCGGGTGCCGAAGTCGGCGATCAGCAAGGGAAAGCGCTGCTGCGCGGCCTCGCTGTCGCGGAAGCGTTCCAGCACGGCGATCTTGGCGTCCAGCCGGCGCAGACCCTCGGCGCGGACTTCAGCCGAATCCAGGCGGCGGAAATACAATTCGTTGACGATGGCGAGCACGAAGATCTCGAAGAACATCGCCTGCACCAGCGGTCCCTTGATGCGAATCGCCAGTTCTCCGTCCTCGCAGGACACGGTGATGAAGCGCCGCTGCAGGTGAAACAATTCCAGGTAATCGACGAAGTCGCTCTTGATGAAGCGCAGCGTGCGCAGATAGGCCAGTTCTTCCTGGGTGAAGTGCAGCTGGCACAGCCAATCCAGTTGCGCTTCCAGTTCTTTCTTCAACTGGGTCAGCGGCATGTCCGGGCGGTTGCGGCATTTGAACTCGTACTCGCCGTGCGAGGCCGGGAATTGGTGCAGCACCACTTGCAGCATGGTGAATTTGTAAAGATCGGTGTCCAGCAGGGAGTGTATCAGCGGCGGAATCTTGGCCATGGTGGGTTCAGGCGGCGTGAATGATGAAAATGGCCGGGCGCTTGTGCAGGTCCGGCGCGTCCTTGGGCCAGTCCTTGACCCGGCGGCTGACGATGGTCTGGCTCGGCAGGGTTAGGTCGCAGGCCACCGCCAGCCGGGTGGCCGGGGACAGGGTGTCGCGCAATTGCTGCAGCAGCGCGTTGTTGCGGTACGGTGTTTCGATGAAGACTTGGGTCTCGTTGCGCTGGCGCGAGCGCTGCTCCAGTTCCTTGACTATTTTGGCCTTGTCGGCGGCGTCCACTGGCAGATAACCGTGGAAGGCGAAGCATTGGCCATTGGCGCCGCTGGCCATCAGCGCCAGCAGAATGGACGAAGGGCCGATCAAGGGTTCCACCCGGATGCCACGCTCATGCGCCAGCGCCACCAGTTGCGCGCCGGGGTCGGCCACCGCCGGGCAGCCGGCTTCGGAAATCAGACCCAGGTCATGGCCGTCCAGCAGCGGTTGCAGTAGGGCGGCGACGTCGGTCGCGGCGGTGTGCTCGTTCAGCGTGCTCATGGCGAGTTCGCGGATGGGCGTGTTGATGCCCAGCGCTTTCAGGTGTCTGCGCGCGGTTTTTTCCGCCTCCACCACGAAACGGGTCAGGTGCAGCACTTTGGCGCATTCGGCCTCGGGCAGCCAAGCGATGGACTCGTCGCCCAGCGGGGCGGGAATCAGGAACAGGGTGCCGCTCATTGCAAAATCTCCACACCTTCGTTGGCCAGCATCGTGATCAGTTTGAACAAGGGCACGCCGATCAGCGCATTGGGATCGTCGGACTCCACGCGCTCCAGCAGCGCGCCGCCCAGGCCCTCGCTTTTGGCGCTGCCGGCACAGTGCAGCGCGTCCGGCTCGCGTTCCAGATAATTGCGAATTTGCGCTTCGCTCAATGGACGCAGGGTGACGCGGGTGATGCCCACCGCCTCCTGCAGCCGGCGCTCGGCGCTGTTGTACAAGGCCAGCGCCGAGTGGAACACCACGGTGCGGCCGCTCATCCATTGCAGCATCTTGACGCCGTTTTCAAACGATCCTGGCTTGCCGATCTGCTGCCCGTCAAGCAATGCCACTTGATCTGAGCCTATGATCAGCGCTTGCGGATGCTTGTCCGCCAGCGATTGCGCCTTGGTGCGCGCCAGGCGCACCGCGGTTTCCAGCGCGGTTTCGCCCGGCAGCGGGGTTTCATCGCACACCGGCGGTTCGGCGTGGAAGGGCAGGCCCAGACGGGCGATGATTTCTTGGCGGTAGCGGGAGGTGGAGGCCAGTACGATCTGCATGATGTGGACGTCGCTTGTTGCGGAGCCGGGGCGGCCTGGCGGCGCGCGCGGAGGGCTCCTTGTTTCTTTTGACAAATCAGGGGAATGGATTGTACCATGCGAGGTTTATGTCTAAACCGATTTTGATCGATCCGCTCAAGTTCGCCCGGGAAGGGCGTTCGCAGGCCGGCAAACTGCCGGTTGGCGAGCTGGATGAGCGCGTGCACAGCGATCTGTCCGACACCTCCGGGGATGTGGAGTACACCCTGGATGGTTTTCGCGACAGCTTGAAGCGTTTGTCGCTGCGTCTTCATTTGTCGGCGGAACTCAAAGTGACCTGCCAGCGCTGCATGGATAGCATGCCGTACAGCCTGGACACCGATTCGGTGATCACTTTGTTTACCGACCCCGACAAGCTGGAAGAGGCTTGCGAGCAGGACGAGGAGCTGGACGCGGTCATCGCCGAACCGGAATTGAACCTGACGGCGCTGATCGAAGACGAAATCATTATGGGCTTGCCGCTTTCGCCGAAACACGACGACTGCGGCAGGGAAACTCTCTCGCTCGCCAAGGCTGACAAGCCCAATCCGTTTGCGGTGCTGGCGGCGCTTAAGAGACCCAAGTCCGAGTAAAACCCGGATTCGAACCGAATCTACTTGAATTTCTTAGGAGTCGACCATGGCTGTTCAACAGAACAAAAAGTCCCCGTCCAAGCGCGGCATGCATCGTGCACACGATTTTCTGACCGCTCCGGCCCTGGCAGTAGAAGCCAGCACCGGCGAAGCGCATCTGCGTCACCACATCAGCCCGAACGGTTTCTACCGCGGCCGCAAAGTTGTGAAGACCAAGGGCGAGTAATCTCCCCGTCTTCCTACTTTCCCCACTGATTAGGCAGCACTATTACCGCACTCGTTGATGACTATCACCGTCGCGGTTGATGCAATGGGCGGTGACGTTGGCCTCAAGGTTACCGTCCCTGCATCGATCCAATTCCTGCAAAACCATCCCGACACCCGTTTGATTCTTGTTGGCGACCAGCCAGCCCTAGAGGCGGAACTGGCCGCGCATCAAGGCGTCGCGCGTGAACGCATCCGCATCCAGCATGCCACTCAGGTGGTGGGCATGGATGAGGCGCCTCAACTCGCCTTGAAGAACAAGAAAGATTCGTCGATGCGGGTGGCCATCAATCTGGTCAAGGAAGGCGAGGCCCAGGCCGCCGTGTCCGCCGGCAACACCGGCGCGCTGATGGCGACCGCGCGTTTCGTACTCAAGACCATTCCCGGCATCGACCGTCCCGCCATCGCCAAAATGCTGCCCACCGTCAAGGGCTCATCTTGCGTGCTCGATTTGGGCGCCAACGTCGATTGCACCCCGGAACAACTGTTGCAGTTCGGCATCATGGGGTCCGAACTGGTGGTGTGCCTCAGCGGCAACGCCTCTCCCCGCGTCGGCCTGCTGAACATCGGCTCGGAAGACATCAAGGGCAACGACAATATCAAGAAGACTGCCGAACTGCTGCGCCAGTCCGAGCTCAATTTCCACGGCAACGTGGAGGGCGACGACATCTGCAAGGGCACGGTGGACGTGGTGGTCTGCGACGGTTTTACCGGCAATGTGGCATTGAAGACAGCTGAGGGGCTGGCTCACATGTTTGCCGTATTCCTGCGTGAAGAGTTCGGCCGCAGCTGGTGGACGCGCTTGTGCGCGCTGGCCGCGCTGCCGGTGTTGAAACTGTTCAAGAAGCGCATCGATCCTCGCCGCTATAACGGCGCCAGCTTGCTGGGGCTGCGCGGCATCGTGGTGAAAAGCCACGGCGGGACCGATGTCACAGGATTCCGTTACGCGCTGGAACAGGCTTGCGAGGAAGCCGGCTCCGACGTGATTGGTCACATCGCCGACCGGATTGCGCACCAATTAAATAATCTCAAGCAGTCCGAGGCGGAAGCGAACTGACAACCATGGGCTATTCCCGCATTCTAGGCACCGGCAGTTTTCTGCCCGAGCAGGTGCTCACCAATGCGCAATTGGCCGAACGCGTGGATACCAGCGACGAGTGGATAGTCTCGCGCACCGGCATCCACGCGCGCCATATTGCCGCAGATGAACACAAAACCAGCGATCTCGCGCTCAAGGCGGCGGAAGCCGCGATCCAGAGCGCGGGCATCGACAAGCACGAGATCGATCTGATCATCGTGGCCACCACCACGCCCGACATGGTTTTCCCCAGCACCGCCTGTTTGCTGCAGGAAAAGCTGGGTATTCCCGGCTGTCCGGCTTTCGACGTGCAGGCGGTATGCGCCGGCTTCATGTTCGCGCTGGTGACCGCCAACAACTATATCAAGAGCGGCATGGCCCGCCGCGCCTTGGTCGTGGGCGCGGAAATCATGTCCCGGGTGCTGGATTGGGACGACAGGCGCACCTGCGTGCTGTTCGGCGACGGCGCCGGCGCGGTGATCCTGGGCGATTCCGACGAGCCCGGCATTCTGCACGCCAAGCTGGCGGCGGATGGCCGCTACAAAGACATCCTCAATACCCCGGCCCAGATTTCCGGCGGCAAGATCCAGGGCATGCCCTATCTGCACATGGACGGTCCGGCGGTATTCAAATTCGCGGTCAAGGCCCTGTCCGACATCGCCGCCAAGACCCTGGCCGAAGCCGGCGTCGACAAGAGCGAAGTGGACTGGCTGGTGCCGCATCAGGCCAATCTGCGCATCATCGAATCCACCGCCAAGCATTTGGGGCTGCCGATGGAGCGCGTGATCGTCACATTGCCGCAACAGGGCAATACCTCGGCTGCGTCCATTCCGCTGGCGCTGGACTGCGCGCTGCGCGACGGACGCATTCGCCGTGGCCAGACTGTCCTGCTGGAAGGAATTGGCGGCGGTTTCGCCTGGGGCGCGGTGCTGTTGAAGATCTGATCCCTTATCCGGCGCAAGCGGCGGACGGCTGACCGTGGGGTCACTAGCCAAGGCGATATTTGATCGCTAGGCTTGGCAGAGGCCGCCGATTTGCGTCATTCTTGCGTCGAATTCTCAGGAGTCGACTATGTCGTTTGCTTTTCTGTTCCCGGGCCAAGGCTCGCAAAGCTTGAAAATGATGGACGGCTTCGCCGATCTGCCCGTGGTGAAACACACTTTTGACGAAGCATCGGACGCCCTGAGCGTCGACCTGTGGGCGATGCTGCAGGCGGACTCGGCCGACGAGATCAACGCCACCGTCAATACCCAGCCCATCATGCTGGCCGCCGGCTATGCCACTTATCTGGCCTGGCAGGAGCTGAACGGTCGTCAGCCTTCGCTGGTGGCCGGCCATAGCCTGGGCGAATACACCGCCTTGGTCGCCGCGGCGGCGCTGCCGTTCGCGGAAGCGGTCAAGCTGGTGCGCTTGCGCGCGGAAGCGATGCAAGCCGCGGTGCCGGCAGGCATCGGCGCGATGGCGGCCATTCTGAATCTGTCCGATGACGATATCCGCGCCGCCTGCGCGGAAGCGGCTCAGGGCGAAGTGGTGGAAGCAGTCAATTTCAACTCGCCGGGCCAGGTGGTGATCGCCGGTCATAAAGGCGCGGTGGAACGGGCGATGGAGCAATGCAAGGCCCGCGGCGCCAAGCGCGCGCTGCCCTTGCCGGTGTCGGTGCCCTCGCACTGTTCGCTGATGCGTCCGGCGGCTGAGAAGCTGGCGGCGGCACTGGAGCAAGTGCATATCGGCGCGCCGGCCATCCCGGTGTTGCATAATGCCGACGTCGCCAGCTACGGCGAACCGGCGCAAATCCGCGACGCCTTGACCCGTCAGCTGTACATGCCGGTGCGCTGGACCGAAACCATCCAGAAGCTGGCCGCCGACGGCGTGACGCAGATGGCGGAGTGCGGACCGGGCAGAGTGCTGGCCGGTTTGGCCAAGCGCATAGACGGCAACGTCAAGTGCCTGGCGCTGACCGATGTGGCGGCGCTGGAAGCCGCCCGCGGCGAACTGAATTGAATACAATGCGGTTGCGCCACGGCGCGGCCGCGATAAAGGCAAGGAGACAGCAATGAGCCTGCAAGGCAAAGTGGCCCTGGTCACTGGCGCGTCGCGCGGCATCGGCGCGGCGATCGCGGCGGCGCTGGCGGCCGAAGGCGCCATCGTCATCGGCACCGCCACCAGCGAGGCCGGCGCGGCCGGCATCCATGAACGCTTGTCCGCCCACGGCGGCGCCGGCCGGGTGCTGAACGTGACCGAGGCTGGCGCGATTGAGGCGCTGGTTGAATCGATCGAGAAAGAATTCGGCGCGATCGCGGTGCTGGTCAATAATGCCGGCATCACCCGCGACGGTCTGCTGATGCGGATGAAGGACGAGGACTGGGACGACATCATGGACACCAATCTGAAGTCGGTGTTCAAGACCTCCAAGGCCGTGCTGCGCGGCATGATGAAGGCGCGTTTCGGCCGCATCATCAATATCGCCTCGGTGGTGGGCGTGTCCGGCAACCCGGGCCAGACCAACTACTCGGCCGCCAAGGCCGGCATCATCGGCTTCACCAAGTCGATGGCGCGCGAAGTGGGCAGCCGCAACATCACCGTCAACTGCGTGGCGCCGGGCTTTATCGACACCGATATGACCCGTGCGCTGCCGGAAGCGCAACGCGCGGCGCTGGTGGAGCAGATCGCCCTGGGGCGCCTGGGCGATGCCAAGGATATCGCCGACGCCACCGCGTTTTTGGCGTCGGATCGCGCTGGCTACATCACTGGCCAGACGCTGCATGTCAACGGCGGCATGTTGATGCCGTAAACAGGCTTGCAGCCCGCCTGGAGATTTAGGTAGGCTGCTCTAATTTTTTTTTGTAGAATACCGGGGTTTTGTTATCCCGAATCAGAAAGGTCATGGGTTTAAACAAATGGAAAACATCGAAGCGCGCGTTAAGAAGATCGTTGCCGAACAACTGGGCGTGAACGAAGCCGAAGTCAAAATCGAGTCTTCCTTCGTGGACGATCTGGGCGCCGACTCCCTCGACACCGTTGAGCTGGTAATGGCTCTGGAAGAAGAGTTCGAGTGCGAAATTCCGGATGAAGAAGCCGAGAAGATCACCACCGTTCAGCAGGCCGTTGACTACGTCAGCGTTCATCTGAAAAAGTAATTCCTTCCCTTTCGAGGGGGTATTAGGACCTCTGCCCGGAGCCGTTCTGGTCTCTTTGCAGAGGTCTTTTGCCAAGAGGATGCCAAACGCGCGTTTGATCGTCGGTCTAAGAGCCAGCGCATCGCGGCGCGCGGGTGGTCTCTCGGGAGACTGCCCTCCCATCTCTCACGGAGATTCTTCGTGTCAAAACGCAGAGTTGTAGTAACCGGCCTGGGTCATGTGTCCCCGGTCGGCAATGATGTCGCCACCGGCTGGGCCAATTTGCTGGCCGGCAATAGCGGCATCACCAAGATTACCCGTTTCGACGCCAGCGACATGGCTTGCCAGATCGCAGGCGAAGTGAAGGGCTTCGAGATCAGCGACTATATCTCGCCGAAGGAAGCCCGCCGTAACGACCTGTTCATCCATTACGGCATCGCCGCGGCCTTGCAGGCGGTGGCGGACGCTGGGCTGGATGATATTCCGGGCCTGGACAAGACCCGCGTCGGCGTCAACATCGGTTCCGGCATCGGCGGCTTGCCGCTGATCGAGGACACCGGCGTGGCGCTGATGGAGGGCGGCCCGCGCAAGATCGGCCCCTTCTTCATTCCGGGTTCGCTGATCAATCTGATCGCCGGCCAGGTATCCATCCTGAAAGGCTATCAGGGTCCGACCTATGGCATCGTGTCCGCCTGCACCACCGGCGCGCACTGCATCGGCGACGCGGCGCGGATGATTCAGTACGGCGACGCCGATGTGATGGTGGCCGGCGGTTCCGAAGGCGCGGTTTCGCGCTTGGGCATAGGCGGCTTCGCCGCGATGAAGGCGCTGTCCACCCGCAATGACGATCCGGCCACGGCCTCGCGTCCTTGGGACAAGGGCCGCGACGGCTTCGTGATGGGCGAGGGCGCCGGCGTGCTGGTGCTGGAGGATTATGAGCACGCGGTCAAGCGCGGCGCGAAAATCTACGCCGAGCTGATCGGCTTCGGCATGAGCTCGGACGCTCACCACATCACGGCGCCCAGCGCCGAGGGCCCGGCGCGCGGCGTGGCCAATGCGCTGCGCGACGCCGGCATCAATGCCGATCAGGTGCAGTATGTGAACGCGCACGGCACGTCGACGCCGCTGGGCGACGCCAACGAGACCACGGCGATCAAACTGGCGTTTGGCGACCATGCCAAGAAACTGGTGGTCAACTCCACCAAGTCGATGACCGGCCACTTGTTGGGCGGCGCCGGCGGCGTGGAAGCGATCTACACCATCCTGGCGGTGCACAATCAGGTTTCGCCGCCCACCATCAACCTGCAGGAGCAGGATGTGGAGGCCGGTTGCGATCTGGACTACGTGGCCAATACCGCGCGCGACATGAAGATAGAAGTGGGTATTTCCAACTCCTTCGGCTTCGGCGGCACCAACGGCACCCTGGTGTTCAAGCGCGTTTGATCGCCATATCCGGCGATTGACAGCCAAGACCGCTGCGTTACACTCGCAGCGGTTTTTCTTTATTGTCGCCAGGAGTCTTTCATCTTCTCGCCGACAAGGCTTTGAACCGCTTCTCAAGGTCGGCCGCGAGCATGGCGCAGGGCTTGGCTTTCGCGGCAAAAAATATTATCAATTCAGAATCAGCGCCGGGCCTTGCCGGCCCAGGATCATAGATGTTCACCCAGAAACTCGATTTCATCCCCGATCTGTTGGCATTGCACGTGGCGGATCGCGAGCATTTCCCCTACCTGATGCAGTCATCCGGCGACAGCGGCTGGGACCTGCTGCTGATGCAGCGCGAGCGGCGCGTGTTCATGGCGGGCGAGGGACAGGACTTCCTGGCCCAGCTACGCGCATTCCAGCCGCAGGCGGTGTCCAATCCGCACGGCCTGCCTTTCGTCGGCGGCTGGTTTGCTTATCTGGCTTACGATCTGTTGTCCGAGTTCGAGCCGCAAGTGCCTGCCGCGCTGGAAGACAGCTTCCCGCTGGCGGTATGGGCGCGCACGCCGGCCGCGGTGCTGGTGGATAGAGCCAAGCAGGCGGCCTGGCTGGTGGGCGAAACCGCCGAGGACTGGCACGCGCTCGAGCAGCGAGTGACCGAACAGCCCGGCTTCCAGCCCAAGCCGGTGGTCTTGGCCGCGCTGGAGGAAGATCCGCCGCAGTGGTATACCGACGCGGTGCTCCGCCTCAAGCGCTACATCTACGAAGGCGATGTGTTCCAGGTGAATATATCGCGTGGCTGGCGTGCCGAACTGGGCGAGGGGCTGAGCGCGCCGGATCTGTTCGCCGCTCTGCGCCGCGCCAATCCGGCGCCGTTCTCGGCGCTGGCGGATTTTGGCGATGCGCAGATCGTCAGTTCCTCGCCGGAGCGGCTGGTGCGGGTGCGCGACGGCTGGGCGGAGACGCGGCCTATCGCCGGCACTCATCCGCGTTCACAGGACCCGGTCGAGGACGCGGCATTGAAGAAGCGCTTGATCAGCAGCATCAAGGAACGCGCCGAGCACGTGATGCTGATCGACCTGGAGCGCAATGATCTGGGCCGCATCAGCCGGCCGGGCACGGTGGAGGTCAACGAACTGATGGCGGTGGCCAGCTACGCCTATGTCCATCACATCGAATCCAATGTCCGCGGCCAGCTGCGCGACGATGTGACGCCTGCGGATGTGCTGCGCGCGCTGTTCCCCGGCGGCACCATCACCGGCTGTCCCAAGGTGCGCACCATGCAGATCATCCGCGAGCTGGAAAACAGCGCGCGCCGCGCCTACACCGGCAGCCTGGGCTATTTGAACCGCGACGGCACCATGGACTTCAACATCTTGATCCGCAGCTTCATGCAAGAGGGAAGCAAGCTGCGCTTCCGTGCCGGCGGCGGCATCGTCGCCGACTCCGATCCCGAACGCGAATTGCAGGAAACCCGCCACAAGGCGCGCGGCCTGCTGCGGGCGCTGGGCGTGGAGCAGGCCTGATGGCGATGTTGATCAATGGCCGTCCCGACGAGCGCATCGCGGCGGCGGACCGTGGCCTGTCTTACGGCGACGGCGTGTTCCGCACCCTGGAGCTGCTGAGCGGCCGGCCGCGCCTGTGGGCCTGGCAGTACGCGCGGCTGTGCGAGGACGCGCGCCGGCTGCGCCTGCCTCCGCCCGAAGAGGCGCTGTTGCTGGCCGAACTGGCCGCGGCGGCGGACGGCCTGCCGCGCGCGGCGGCCAAGATCGTGCTGACCCGCGGCGAAGGCGCGCGCGGCTACGCGATGCCGGAGGCGCCACTGTGCACCCGCATCGTCAGCGCCGCGCCCTGGAACGGCTATCCGCCGGAGCGCGCCGAACAGGGCGTGACGGCGCGCTGGTGCGAAACCCGCTTGGCCTTGCAGCCGGCGCTGGCCGGCATCAAGCATCTGAACCGGCTGGAGAACGTGCTGGCACGCTCGGAATGGCAAGATCCGGCCATCGCCGAAGGCCTGATGCTGGATATGGAAGGCTGGGTGGCGGAGGGCACGATGAGCAATGTCTATGTGCTGGAAGGCGAGGCCATCGCCACGCCCAGGCTGGACCGTTGCGGCGTGAACGGCGCGGTGCGGGATTGGTTGACCGTGCATTGTTTGGATATCGGACGCTCTTTTACTGAAACGCGACTTTCCATGCAGCGCTTGATTGACGCCGATGCGGTGTTTCTCTCCAATAGCCTGATGGGTATCTGGCAGATTACCCGCTTGGGCGAGCGCCGCTGGAGCCCTCATCCGCTGCTGCGCGCCCTGCAACACAGCCTGTCGCTTCAAGCCTGAAGCTAGACGTCGGGAGGGCAGTTCCCGGCATCGACGACAGACCTGCCCAGACCGCGTCTGCATTTTTGCTCCTCGCCGCCCTGGCCGGGCGGATCTCCATTCTTCCGACTGGCGCCGTGCCCGGACCGGGCATGGGGCAAGCGCATGCGCGGATCGCGAACAACATTAGACCAAAGCTCAGAGAGGTTGCCGTGAAATTGATTCTTAAACTACTGGCCGGCATGGCGGTGGGCCTGGCGCTGGGGCTATGGGCCCCGGACGGCCCGCTGGCCCTGCTGATGACTTTCAAAGCCCTGTTCGGGCAATTCATCGGCTTCATGATTCCGCTGATCATCGTGTTCTACATCATGAGCGGCATCGCCGCGCTGGAATCCAATTCCGGCAAGATGCTGGGCTGGACCGTGGGACTGGCCTATTGTTCCACCATCCTGTCAGGGCTGGCGGCTTTCGCTGTCGCCTCCGGCGTATTGCCGTCGCTGATCGCTCAGGGTGTGCACGCCACTGACAAGCCGGCGGCGATCAAGGCCTTGTTCACGCTGGAGATCAAGCCGCTGTTCGATGTGATGACCGCCTTGATGCTGGCCTTCGTGTTCGGCCTCGGCATCGCCGTCACCCGCGCGCTGCGGCTCAAGGAGGTGGTGGACCAGGGCAAGGACATCGTGGAACTGGTGTTGGCCAAGGTGCTGATTCCGCTGCTGCCGGCCTATATCGCCTGCGTTTTCGCCGAGATGGCGGCCGACGGTTCGGTGTTTTCCACGCTGAAGACCTTCGGCGTGGTGCTGGTGTTGGCCATAGCGATGCACTGGATCTGGCTGACCTTGCTGTACACGGTGACGGGTCTCGCCAGCGGCCGCAATCCCTGGTCCTTGATCCGCAATATGTTACCGGCCTATCTGACCGCGCTGGGCACCATGTCCTCGGCGGCGACCATTCCGGTGGCGCTGCGCTCGGCCAAGCAGATGAAGGTGTCCGGGCCGGTGGCGGATTTCGTGATGCCGCTGTGTGCGACCATTCACTTGTGCGGCTCCACCATCACGCTGGTTACCTGCGCCACCGCGGTGATGCTGATGACGGCTGGTCTGGACGTGCCCAGCTGGGACGTGATGTTCCCCTTCATCCTGCTCCTGGGCGTGACCATGGTGGCGGCGCCGGGCGCGCCGGGCGGCGCGGTGATGTCGGCGCTGGGCATTCTGGCCAGCATGCTGCATTTCCCGGAAGCCAGCCTGGCCTTGATGATTGCGCTCTACCTGGCGCAGGACAGCTTCGGCACCGCCTGCAATGTCACCGGCGACGGCGTGATCGCGTTGTGGCTGGACCGCATCATGGGCCGGTCGGTGGAAGAAGTGGAAGCCAAGCCGGCATCGCAGCAGGTCTGAGTTCGACTCATAGATTTATGTGAACTATATAACGAGCATTTAATTATTTTTAGAGATAAAGAGAGCCGGGTATATTGAGCGGGTCTTTCTGGCGCAGTAGAGCGCTGGCGGCTGTTGGCGGCGCTGTCGCCGGGAAGCCGGCCTCTTTCTGTCTGCCGGTTTTGCGGAACCGCATGCAGGTTTCTCTCGTATCTTGTTTGGGCCGAACGATGTTCGGCCCTTTTTCTTGTTTTGGTTATCTTGGCGCAGGCCGGGAGGCGCGATGTCGGCGATGGCGGAGTGTGAAGTGGCGATGGCGAATCCGGGCGTGCAAGCGGCGCTGCCGGAGCTGAACCTGATGCTGGCGCGGCATGGCTTCGAGGCGGAGCCGCTGTGTTGGCGCGAAGGCCGCGTGCGCGGCCGGCACGAGGATTGGCGCTTTCGCAGCGTGTTCCAGCCGGTGTACCGTCTGCAGGACGGCGAGCCGCGTTTGTGGTCGGTGGAGGCGCTGGCGCGGGTATCGGACAGCTTTGGCGGCCAGTTGATTCCCACGGTGCTGTTCGCCGCGGAAACCACGCCGCGCCGCACCGTCTATGTGGACCGGCAGCTGCGCTGCCTGCATCTGCTCAATTTCCTGCTGCAGTCGCCGCCGCCGGGCCTGGTGCTGTCGCTCAACGTCAATGCCCAGCACCTGGTGAATGTCAGCGAATCCCACGGGCAGTTCTTTGCCGAGGCGCTGCAGCTGCTGGGCGTGGAGCCGCGCCATGTCTGCCTGGAAATCGTCGAGGACGCGGTCAGCGACCCGGTGCGGCTGCACGGCGCGGTGCAGCGCTACCGCGATCTGGGCTTTTTGATCTCCTTGGACGACTTTGGCCAGGGCGCGTCCAATCTGGAACGGGTGTGGCTGCTGGAGCCTGATTACGTCAAGCTGGACAAGGTGTTGATGCGGCGCGCGCTGATGCGGCCGGCGCTGCGCGATAAGCTGACCGAGCTGGTGGCCATCCTGAAGCTGCACGGTGCCAAGGTGGTGGGCGAGGGCATAGAGAGCGAGATGCAGCTGGACATCGCCCGCGCCGCCGGTTGCGACTTCGTCCAGGGCTTCCACTTGGCGCGGCCGGCGGATTGCTTGAACTGGCCCGTTTCTCAAGCCAGCGGCTGAAACCACTCCTCATGGCGGCTCAGCGCCGCCAGACCACATTCGACGCTGATTTCGAGCCAGGCGTGGCGGAACGCGTCGGCGTCGCTGATCCCTTCATACACTTCCATCCAGGTGCCGGCGTCGTCGCGACGGCGCAGCAGGCGGCCAGGGACGCCGGTACGCGCCAGCAACGCCGACTGCAATGCCCGCAAGCGGGATAGCAGCGCGGCGTCATCGGCGTCGGCCTTGAAATAGCAATACAAGCAGTGATTCATCGCTGGTCCTTGGAGGCGTGGGCGTCATCGCGCCGCAACGGAAGTGGTTGTCAGCCATCGTTAGGCAGGTATGATAACCGTTCTGTGTTCCAAGGCCATGGATGGGGAGAAGCGGTGCAGCAAGGGATAGAAACCCTGGTAGTGGTGGGCGTGGGTCTGATTGGCGGTTCGTTCGCCTTGTCGCTGAAACGCGCCGGGCTGGCGCGGCATGTGATCGGCGTCGGCCGCACCCGGGAAAACTTGGAGCGGGCGCTGGAGCTGGGGGTGGTGGACGAGATCAGTCAGGACCTGGCCGCGGTGGCCGCGTGCGCGGATCTGGTGTTGCTGGCTTCGCCGGTCGGCCAGATGGGCGGCTTGATGGCGGCGCTGGCGCCGAGGTTGCGGCCGGGAGCGATTGTCACCGATGCCGGCAGCACCAAGGGCGACGTGGTGGAACTGTACCGCCGGCATCTACCCGGCCAATTAATGCATTGCGTGCCGGCGCATCCCATCGCCGGTTCCGATTTGTCCGGCGCCGCCGCCGCCCAGTACGGCCTGTACGAAAACCGCAAGGTGGTGCTGACGCCGCTGCCGGAAACATTGCCTGCCGCCGTGGAGCGGGTGGCGGCGCTATGGCGCGCCTGCGGCGCGGAAATCCATGAGATGACGGCGCAAGAGCACGACGCGGTGTTCGCCACCGTCAGCCATCTGCCGCATCTGCTGGCCTTCGCCTATGTGGACATGGTGGCGGGCAAGGCCGATGCCGAGCGCTGCTTCGATTTCGCCGCCACTGGTTTCCGCGATTTCACCCGCATCGCCGGCAGCCATCCGGAAATGTGGACCGATATCAGCCTGGCCAATCGCGACGCGCTGCTGCAGGAGCTGGACCGCTACCGCGCCGGGCTGGAGCAACTGCGCCAGATGCTGGACGCCGGCGACGGCGAGCGGCTGGCGGAGCGCTTCGGCGCGGCGCGTGCCGCGCGCACGCGCTGGCATCAGCAATTCATGCGCAAGGGTTGAAGATGGACGATAAGGTGGTGTTGATCACCGGCGCTTCGCGCGGCATAGGCGCGGCGACGGCGCGGCTGGCGGCGGCGGAGGCTTGGCGCGTCGCGGTCAATTACCGCAAAGACCTGGCCGGAGCGGAGGCGGTGGTGGCCGAGTTGCGGCGCGCGGGCGCGGACGCCGAGGCGTTTTGCGCCGATGTCTCGCTCGAGGCGGACATTGTGGGGCTGTTCGACGCGGTGGCGGAACGCTTCGGTCGTATCGACGCCCTGGTCAACAATGCCGGCGTGACCGCGCCTATGGGCCGGTTGGAAGATTACTCGGCGCAACGGGTGGAGCAGGTGCTGCGCAGCAATGTGTTGGGGCCCATTCTCTGCTGCCGCGAGGCGGTGCGCCGGATGTCCACCCGCCATGGCGGCAGTGGCGGCGCCATCGTCAATGTGTCTTCCGCCGCCTCGCGGTTGGGCTCGGCCGGCGAATACATCGACTACGCCGCCAGCAAGGGCGCGATCGATACCCTGACCCTGGGCCTGGCGCGCGAAGTGGCGGCCGAGGGCATCCGTGTCAACGCGGTGCGGCCGGGGCTGATCAATACCTCCATTCACGCCAGCAGCGGCGAGCCGGGCCGGGTGGTGCGCCTGGCCGACAGCGTGCCGATGCGGCGCGGCGGCGAAGCCGAAGAAGTCGCTGCGGCGATTCTGTGGCTGTTGTCGGATGCCAGTTCCTTCTGCACCGGCAGCCTGCTCGACGTCAGCGGCGGGCGTTGAGCCAGCGCTCGCGCATCAAGTTCAGAAACTGGATCACCAGCGGCGAGTCTTCGTCCAGTCGCGTGGCCAGGCCCATCGCCAGATAAGCGCCCTCGTCCAGCAGCGGCAGATAGCGCACGCCGGGAAGCCGCACGCATTCCAGCGGCGAGGGCAGGATGGCGATGCCTAGCCCGGCGGCGACCAGGCCGATCTGGGTGATGGCCTCGCCGGCCTCCTGCCGCGGCCGCCAGTCCATGCCTTGGCGGCTTGCTAGCTCGCGCAGCACCGTGTTCAAGCCGGTGCCGGCTTCCTGCGGATAGCCGATCAGGCTTTCTCCGCGCAATTGCCCCAGCCGCAGCGCCGGTTGACCGGCCAGCGGATGCTCGGCGCTGATCACCACCCGCAGCGCGTCCCGCTGCAATTCCACCACCGCGATATCCGCCATGGGCTCCAGGCCGTTGAAGCGCACGAAGCCGATGTCCAGCCGCCGTTGCTGCAAGGCCTGGTATTGGTCGGTGGTGAACATCTCGCACAGTTTTAGCCCGACTTCCGGAAAGCGCTGACGATAGTCGTGCAGGCCGGCGTGCAGGATGGGGGACAGCGGCAACGAGGAGGTGAAACCTATGCTCAGTTCGCCGATCTCGCCACGCGCGGCGCGCCGGGCTTCCATCGCGGCCAACTCCGTGTCGGCGAGAATGCGCTGAGCGCGGCTCAGGAATTGGCGGCCGGCCTCGGTCAACTCCACTTTGCGCTGGTGGCGGCGCAGCAGCCGCACGCCCAGCTCGGTCTCCAAGGCCTGGATCTGCTGGCTGAGCGGTGGTTGGCCAATGTGCAGCCGCTGGGCGGCGCGAGTGAAATGCAGTTCTTCGGCGACCGTGACGAAGTAGCGCAGATGGCGTAGTTCCATGATTGATATTTTAAAAGTATCAAATGACGGTTAAATATATATTGGACTGCGAATTTGGCCAAGACTAAGCTCAAGCATATATTTCGTGTTGAAAGATTTTCATGTCCGCCGATTCGCCGTCTTCCTGCCTTCGCTCTGTGGTATCGCCGTCGTCCGCCTCGTCACTTTCTCCGGCCAAGCTGCACGCCGGCACCGCCGAATTCCGCGCCACCGCGTGGGCGATGTTCGCCGGTGGTTATTGCACCTTCGCCATGCTCTATGGCGCGCAGCCATTGATGCCGCTGTTTTCCCAGGATTTCGCCTTATCACCGGCCGAGTCCAGCGGCGTGGTGTCCTTGGCCACCGGCAGCCTGGCGTTGAGCCTGATTCCCGCCGGCCTGCTGGCGGATCGCCTGGGACGACGTCCGTTGATGAACGCGGCGCTGGCGCTGGGCGCGCTGCTGATGCTGCTGTCGGCGCTGGCGGATAGTTTCCAGCATCTGTTGTGGCTGCGCGCGGCTTTCGGCGTGGCCTTGGCCGGCCTGCCGGCGGTGGCGATGGCGTATCTGAGCGAGGAGGTGGACGCCAAGTCGCTGGGCCATTCCATGGGCTTGTACATCGCCGGCAATGCGCTGGGCGGGATGAGCGGCCGCTTCATCGCCTCCTTGCTGGCCGACCATTTCGGCTGGCGCTGGGCTTTGCTGACGTTGGCCTTGCTCGGCGTGCTTGGCGCGTGGTTGTTCTGGCGCAATCTGCCGCCGTCACGGCACTTCCAGCCACGCCGGCATGATCTGGGCCGCATGTGGCGAGAGGGCAAGGCCTTGTTCGGCGATGCCGGTCTGCCCTGGCTGTTCGTGTCCGCTTTCCTGTTGTCCGGCTGCTTCGTCAGCCTATATAACTACCTGGGTTTCCGCCTGCTGGCGCCGCCGTTCAATATGAGCCAGAGCCTGTTGGGGCTGGTGTTCTCGCTGTATATCGTCGGCGTCTGGTCATCGGCCTGGGTCGGCAAGCTGTCCGACCGTCTGGGCCGGCGCAATGTGTTGTGGCTGATGGTGCTGGCCATGTTGCTGGGACTGGCGCTGACCTTGAGTGATCGCGTCGTGCTGCTGGTGGCCGGCATCGCCCTGTTCACCTTCGGTTTTTTCGCTGGCCATTCGGTGGCCAGCAGTTGGGTGGGATTGCGCGCGCGCCAGGGGCGGGCGCTGGCTTCCGCCATTTACCTGAGCGCCTATTATCTGGGTTCCAGCCTGCTGGGCTCGCTGTCCGGCCTGATGTGGGGGCGCGGCGGCTGGAACGGGGTGGCGGGGGTGTTGGCGCTGTGCCTGACGGCGATGCTGGCGATCAGCCTGGGCCTGCGGAGGCTGCAACCCTTGCCGCAATCTTGATGATGAATGGAAAAGCCCCGCGGCGATGATTCGGCGCGGGGCTTTTTGACTAGCGGTGGGCTTATTGAATGATGCCGCCGCCCAGGCAGATGTCGCCATCGTACAGTACCGCGGACTGGCCGGGAGTGACCGCCCATTGCTTGTCGCGGAAAGTCAGCCTGGCCTGGCCGTCGACGATGGCGGACAGATTGCAGCCGGCATCGGCCATGCGATAGCGGTTCTTGGCCGCGTATTCGCCGGCTGCCGGCGCCGATGGCAGCGTCCAGCTCAGGTCGGCCATCGCCAGCGTCGGCTTCAGCAGCAACGGGTGATCGTGGCCCTGCACCACGATCAGCCTGTTGCCGGGGATGTCCTTGCCGGCGACGAACCACGGTTCGCCGGTGCCGTCGCGCGCGCCGCCTATATTCAGGCCCTTGCGCTGGCCCAAGGTGTAATACATCAGGCCGATATGCTCGCCCACCACCTTGCCGTCCGGCAGTATCATCTCGCCGGGCTTGGTGGGCAGATAGCGTTGCAGGAATTCACGGAACGGCCGTTCGCCGATGAAGCAGATGCCGGTGGAGTCCTTCTTGGCCGCGGTGGGCAGGCCGGCTTCCTCGGCCAGCTTGCGCACTTCGGTCTTGCGGATTTCGCCGAGCGGGAAGATGGCCTTGGCCAACTGATGCTGCTGCAGCCGATACAGGAAGTAGCTCTGATCCTTGGTGTGGTCCACCGCCTTCATCAGGTAGTGGGTGCCGTCCTGCTCCAGCTTGCGCGCGTAGTGGCCGGTGGCGATGCAGTCGGCGCCCAGTTCCATCGCGTAGTCGAGGAAGGCCTTGAACTTGATTTCGGCATTGCACAGCACATCGGGATTGGGCGTGCGGCCGGCGGAGTATTCCTTCAAGAAGTAGGAGAACACGCGGTCCTTGTACTCCTTGGCGAAGTTGACGATCTCCATGTCGATGCCGACGATGTCGGCCACGCTCATCGCGTCCAGCGCATCCTGCTTGATCGAGCAGTACTCGTCGTCGTTGTCGTCTTCCCAGTTCTGCATGAAGACGCCGATCACCTCGTGTCCCTGCTGTTTCAGCAGCGAGGCGGTTACCGAGGAGTCCACGCCGCCGGACATGCCGACGACAATTCGTTTCTTACTACCCGTCACGGGGAAAATCCTTCCATCCAAATATCGAGGGCAATCACCACCGGGGCTTGCCCAAAGTCCTTGAACCAGCTGTCCACCGCCCAATCCCGGCCGGAAAGCATGTCGCGCAGCACCGCGGTGTAGTGCAGGTCCAGCAATAGCGGCGCGCGCCAAGCCGGCTTGCCCACCGTGTGGTATTGCAGCCAGCCGTGGTCCTGCAGATAAGTGAGGAAGGTGCTGACATTGCTGCTGTGGTCCACGCAGTCCATGCGGCCTTCGGCCGGCCCGTCGCGGAAATTGCCGCCCTTGTCCTGCCAGATCGGCAGCGTGCGCGCGGCGATGTGATAAAGCGCGGTGACGGCGTCGCTGACGGCGGAACGCTCGGTTTCCGGGCTGTTGGCGGCGGACAGGCGGGCGGCGAGCCAGGCATCGGCCTCGGCGGGGATGTCTACGTAGGCATGTCTGGAGCAGCCGTAATGGTAGCAGATATTGATGGCGCTGGCTTGTGCCGCCCACGGGAGGCCGGCCAGCAGCGCCAATAGGAAAGACAATAATCTCAAGGACATGCAGACTCCGGGGCCGCGGCGCTTAGCGGCCCAGATGGTGGATCATGGACAGAGGGTGGCGCTTGCCGGCGCGGAAATCGTCCAGGCACTGCTGCACCACTGGGCTGCGGTGCTGCGCGCGCAGCGCGACGATTTCCTCGTGGCTCAGCCATTGCGCCGACAGAATGCCGTCGTCCAGCCGCGGATAATCCTCGCGTCGTAGCGGGTGGCCGTAGAAGGCGAAGCGCAGATAAGTGATGTCGCTATTGGGGCGGTCCACCAGATAGATGCCCACCAGCCCCAGCGGGCGGAAGTGCCAGCCGGTTTCCTCCAGCACCTCGCGCTTTACCGCGTCTTCCAGCGTCTCGCCATACTCCAGGTGGCCGGCCGGCTGGTTGAAGCAGATGCCGTCGCTGGTCACTTCCTCCACCATCAGGTAGCGCCCGTCCAGTTCGATGACTGCCGCAACTGTCGCATTTGGTTTCCACTGCGTCATGGTCTGCGCTTTCTTGTTGACAATGATTCTTGTTTGAATCTATATTCTTGATAACGATTCTCGATTACTTTAACGCAATCCCGCGCCACATTACACCACCGGAACTGCCATGTACGTTTGCCTGTGCCATGCTGTAACTGACAAGCAAATCCGCGAAGCGGTGCACAACGGAGCCACCCGCATGTGCGATTTGAGCCGCGAGCTTGGCGTGGCGACCGATTGCGGCAAATGCGCCTGCATGGCCAATCAACTTCGCAAGGAGGCTGTTCAAGCGCTGGGTCCGGCTTCGACCGCGCGCAGCGCCGCTTGATCTCATCCTTCGCTTCCTGCTTAGTCTCGGCCAAGGCCGGGCAGACTGCAAATCCCCACGCGCCGTATTCTCGCGGCGCGCATATCCTATTTTCGACCTTGATGCCTTGAGACTGGCGCGCGCTATGTCATAATGGAAGAATCATTTCTTCCGGAGAGCGCGATGCAAGGCGATAAAAAGGTCATCAAATACCTGAACCAGATTCTCAAGAACGAACTGACCGCGATCAACCAGTATTTTCTGCATGCCCGCATGTACAAGAACTGGGGCTTGAAGAAACTCAACGAACACGAGTATCACGAGTCCATCGACGAGATGAAGCACGCCGATGCGCTGATTGAGCGCGTATTGTTTCTGGAAGGGCTGCCGAATCTGCAAGACTTGGGCAAGCTGCATATCGGCGAGAATCCGAAGGAAATGCTGGAGTGCGATCTGAAGCTGGAAATGGACGCGCTGCCGGTATTGCGCGAAGCCATCGCCTACTGTGAGAGCGCCAAGGACTACGTGACCCGCGACCTGCTGGAAGACATCCTGGAGAGCGAGGAAGAACACGTGGATTGGCTGGAAACGCAGTTGAGCCTGATTGAGAGTGTTGGCCTGCAGAATTATCTGCAAAGCCAGATGCACGACGAGGACTGAGTGTCGAGCTGAGGCCAGCACTGGCCGGCAAAGAAAAAGGGCTGTCGCGAGACAGCCCTTTTCACATGGCGAGCGCGTCGTTATTTCTTCTGCGTCGTGGCGGGCTGAGACGCGTCGTGCGGCGGCTCCAGGTCGATTTCCTCCCAGGGCAGCGCCACTTTTTTCTTGTTGATGGTCAGCACGCCGGCGCCGTAGTTGAGCTCGGTGTTGATCTGGCCCTTGTCCTCGACGATGTACTGCTCGCTCTTCCACTGCGCTAACTGGCTGTCCAGCAGGTTCTTGGCCAGGTCTTCCACTTCCTTCATGTTCGGCTGGTCCTCGGCGCTTTGGTCGACGGTGAACAGCGTGCGCGCCTGAGCGATCACCAGGTCTTCCAGCGTCTGGCGCGGCAGGCTGAGCTTGGCGTCCACGTCAAAGCGCTTGAGGAATTGCGATGCGTCGTTGAGGTCGGCCGGCTGCAGGCCCTTGACGCCCAGGCTGCCTTCCAGCTTGGCTTCGCCGCTCGGCATCTTGAGATAGAACTCGTTGATCACCACTTTGGGATCGTTCTGCAGCAGCGGGATGCCATTCTTCTTGATGGTATCGATGTATTGCTTGCGCAGCAGCGCCGGGTCCACGCCTTCGAACGGGATCTGGCCTATGGCCTGGTCCAGCTTGACCAGGGTAGGGCCATGCAGGTGATTGGCGGAGATGTCCAGCCGCATCGGGCCGTAGCGGTGGTCATTGAAGTTGAACTCGGCGAAGTTCAGCTTGCCGCGGGTATTGACGTAGTCGTCCTGCTCGCTGGTGACGATCTGGTAGCGGAAGTCCTTCAAGGTTACCGCGGACGGCTTGAACTCGCCGGACGGATTGATGAATTCGCCGATGCGCACGCGGGTCATCAAATAGACCAGCTCGTTCAGCTTGATGCTGTAGGGCACGCTTTCGCGCGAATTGAGGCGGACGTTGCCCACGGTCAATTCGCTGGTGCCCAGCTTGACGCCGGTATTGCCGGGGCGAATGTCGGACAGGTAGCGCACGCCATCGAAGGCGATGCTGCCCTTGCTGGCGGCTTCCAGCAGGAAGCCGGGCGACAGCGCCTCGGTCTTGTATTCCTTGTAGCCGTCGGCGTAGTCGAGCTTGAGGTCGAAGCCCTTCCATTTCATCTTGACGCCGGACAGCGCTTCTTCATAGTCGAAGGCCGGCACCGTGACGCCTAGCTCGCCGCCGCCGCCAAAGCCCAGGCGGTTGACGATGGTGATGGGTTCCTTGTCGCCGAAGAAGCTGGCCAGCGTCTTGCGGGTGGAGTCGCTCATCGCGAACTCAGTGCGCACCAGCGCGCGGCCCGGGCGGAAGTCGAAATCGCCGATGCCGGGGAAGGGGCCGTGCTTGACGTGGTTGGTGAACTTGATGGTGGCGTTCAGCAAGGGCTTCACATTGTCGGGCAGCATGTTTTCATACGGGCCGGACAAATGGCGGTTGAACACCAGCTCGGTGGTTTCCGTGGAAGAGAACCAGCCGCGTTGATAACTGTGGGATTTGACTTTGAACAGCGGCAGGTCGGCCAGCATCTTGTGCTGTTCCTGCAAGGTCTGCTCCGCCTTGACGCCGGCCCACAGGGTCGCGCCTCCATACAGAACGAACAGGCCACCGAGGGTGGCGCCGGCAATGATCAGACGACGATTTGGCAACACTAGCGCTTTTTCTTAACTAGGATGGAATGAGGCCCTATGGTACACCATCGCCTGCTGCTTGCGTTACTGCCGGCGCGTGAACCGGGGGGCGTCGGCGGGGTCCAAGTTTGGCGTTTGCGGCGGCGGCTTGCCGGCGCAACAGCAAAACGGTCTGACATCGGCAGGCCGCTTGTATAGAATAGAGTCTTTCTTCTAGATTGCTTTACGAGGCGCGATTAGTACATGAATTGGATAAACGGCGTGCTAGACCTCCCGTGGTGGGGCTATATCGTGGTGGCCTTGGTGCTGACCCACATCACCATCGCATCGGTCACCATCTTCCTGCATCGTCACCAAGCGCACCGCGCGCTCGATCTGCATCCCATTCCCAGCCACTTCTTCCGGTTCTGGCTGTGGCTGACCACCGGCATGGTCACCAAGCAATGGGCGGCCATCCATCGCAAGCACCACGCCAAGTGCGAGACCGCGGACGACCCGCACAGCCCGCAGGTGCTGGGCATCAAGAAGGTATTGTGGGAAGGCGCGGAATTGTACCGCGGCGCCTGCAAGGACCAGTCCATCATGGACAAGTTCGGTCACGGTACGCCGGACGACTGGCTGGAGCGTAATGTCTACACCCGCCACAGCGCCAAGGGCATCGTGCTGATGCTGCTGATCAATCTGGTGCTGTTCGGGCCCGTCGGCCTGACGATCTGGGCGGTGCAGATGGTGTGGATTCCGTTCTGGGCGGCCGGGGTGATCAATGGCATCGGCCATTTCTGGGGCTACCGCAATTTCGAGAACGAGGACGCGTCCACCAATATCTTCCCCTGGGGCATCCTGGTGGGTGGCGAGGAATTGCACAACAACCACCATACCTTTGGCACCTCGGCCAAGCTGTCGTATAAATGGTACGAGTTCGACATCGGCTGGATGTATATCCGCATTCTGGAAATCCTGGGCCTGGCCAAGGTGCGCAAGGTGGCGCCGCGGCTGGCCGAGGACGCGTCGCGCCCGCAACTGGACCTGGAGCATTTGCAGGCCATCATCTCCAACCGCTACGCCATCGCCTCGCGCTATGCGCGCGAGCTGAAAGAGGTGTATCGCGGCGAGCTGGACAAGATCAATCTGCCGGACTTTTCCGGCAGCAAGCTGAGCCGCAAGATGAAGGTGTGGCTGAAGCAGGACGCCAAGGACACGCCGGAAACCGAGCGCATGCAGCTGGCCACCTTGCTGGAGCATAGCCAGGTGCTGGCCACGGTCTACTCCATGCGCCAGGAATTGACCCGTTTGTGGGAACGTTCCACGCTGAGCCGCGAGCAGCTGTTGAAGGAATTGCAGGACTGGTGCAATCGCGCCGAAGCTTCCGGCATTGCCGCGCTGCAGCGTTTCTCCATGAGCTTGCGCCAATCCGCGATGCTTTAAGCCTGTTCCAGGCTAAGCCGAAACCCGCAGCGTGCTGCGGGTTTTTTGCATTTGGCGTTAGCGGAGATTAGATTTGTTCTTTATATAAAAATAAGAAATAAAATTTATATTTTTAATAATGATTGGGAATATAATGCGGCGATGTTGATGTAAATCGTGAGATGAACATGGCCACATTGCAATTGACCGACGGGGCGAGCGAGCTGCCCTATATTCATGGTTTTTCCGCTAGCGAGCAGGCGCGCCTGGTGCGTCAGGCGCGTTTCTCCGAGTCCGTGGTGTATCGAGACATCGATTTCTCCGGCGTCGGCCAGTTGCTGGAGGTGGGCTGCGGCGTTGGCGCGCAGACCGAGATCCTGCTGCGGCGCTATCCCGATCTGGAAGTGACCGGCGTCGATTTCAGCCAACGCCAACTGGCGGTGGCGCGGCAGCGCCTGCAGGGCAGCCCGTGGCAGGACCGCGCCCGGCTGTTGCACATGGACGCCGAGGACCTGGATTTCCAGCCAGCCAGTTTCGACGCCGCCTTCCTCTGCTGGGTGCTGGAGCATGTGCTGTCGCCGGAACGAGTGCTGGCCGAGGTACGCCGCGTGCTGAAGCCGGGCGCGCGGCTATACGCCACGGAGGCGATGAACGCCTCCTTCTTTCTATCGCCTTATTCCGCGCATCTGCAGCAGTACTGGCTGGCTTTCAATGATCACCAACTGGCGGTGGGCGGCGATCCCTTCGTCGGCGCCAAGCTGGGCAATATGCTGCTGCGGCTGGGCTTCCGTCATGTGGAAACCCAGGTCAAGACCTGGCATCTGGACAGCCGCGACCCGCATCGCCGCCAGCAAGTGCTGGACTATTGGACCGAGCTGCTGCTGTCGGCGGCGGATCAGCTGATCGAGGCGGGGCGGGTGGACGCGGCGCTGGTGGCGGCGATGACGCGGGAGTTGAGGCAGCTGCGCAGCAATCCGGAGCTGGTGTTTTTCTATAGTTTTCTGCAGGCGACCGCCGTGGTGTGAGGCGGAATTTTTTTAGTTTCAATATAACAAAAAGTTTTTAAAAACAATATTTATATGTTGTAGCTAGGAGATTTCAATATGCAAGACCAATCCGTTCTATCCTTGATCGGCAATACGCCGCTGGTGAGGGTGGCGCATCTGGACACCGGCCTGTGCGAGTTGTATCTGAAACTGGAAAGCCACAATCCCGGCGGCTCGATCAAGGACCGGGTGGCGCTGTCCATGATTGCCGCAGCCGAGCGCGAAGGCAAGCTGCGACCGGGCGGCACCATCGTCGAGGCCACCGCCGGCAATACCGGCCTGGGCCTGGCCTTGGTGGCCGCGCAAAAGGGCTATCGCCTGGTGCTGGTGGTGCCGGACAAGATGAGCCGCGAGAAGATTTTGCACCTGCAGGCGCTGGGCGCGGAGGTGGTATTGACCCGTTCCGACGTGGGCAAGGGGCACCCGGAGTATTACCAGGACCTGGCCGCGCGCATCGCCAAGGACACGCCGGGCGCTTACTACATCGACCAATTCAACAATCCGGCCAACCCGCTGGCGCATGAAACCGGCACCGCGCCGGAAATCTGGGCGCAGATGAACCACGAACTGGACGCGGTGGTGGTGGGCGTAGGCTCCAGCGGCACGCTGACCGGGCTGACCCGTTTCTTCGGCCGCGAGGCGCCGCAGTTGGAAATCGTGCTGGCGGACCCGGTGGGCTCGGTGCTGGCCGATCATGTCGAGACCGGCCGTCACGGGGAGGCCGGCAGCTGGCTGATCGAAGGCATAGGCGAGGACTTCATCCCGCCGCAGACCGATTTCAGCCTGGTCAAGCGCGCCTACCGCATCAGCGACCAGGAAAGCTTCGACAGCGCCCGCCTGCTGCTGAGCCGGGAGGGCATTCTGGCCGGTTCCTCGTCCGGCGCGCTGCTGGCGGCGGCCTTGCGCTATTGCCGCGCCCAGACCACGCCCAAGCGCGTGGTGACGCTGGTGTGCGACAGCGGCAACAAGTATCTGTCCAAGATGTACAACGATGACTGGCTGGTGGACAACGGCCTGGTGGAACTGCCGCGGCTGGGCGATCTGACCGATCTGATCGTGCGCCGTCACGCCGACGGCAGCACCGTGTCTTGCCACCCGGACGAGCCCTTGAACGTGGTCTACCAGCGCATGCGCTTGCATGATGTATCGCAGCTGCCGGTGCTGGCCGACGACAAGGTGGTCGGCATCCTGGACGAATGGGATCTGCTGCTGTCGGTGCACGGCGAACCGGAGAACTTCCGCCAGAACGTGCGCAGCGCGATGACCAGCGAAGTGCGCACCCTGTCGCCGCAGGCCTCGCTGCAGGACTTGCTGCATATTTTCAACGATGGCCATGTCGCGCTGATGGTGGACGGCGAGCGCTATCTGGGCCTGATCACCCAGGCCGATCTGCTGGCGTTCTGGCGCCGCCAGCCGCGCTCGCGTTCCATTTAGCTCCACTCGATCCAGGTCGGTCCAAGCGGGACCGGCCATCCGCATTGCGAGAAAAGACCATGACTGATTTCAATACTTTGTCCATTACCGCCGGCCTGCACCAGGATGCGTTCGGCGCGGTGATTCCGCCCATTTACGCCACCTCCACCTACCGGCAGTACGCGCCGGGCGAGCATAGCGGCTACGAGTATTCCCGCTCGCAGAACCCGACGCGCGAGGCATTGGAGCGCGCCTTGGCCGAGCTGGAAGACGGCGTGCGCGGCTACGCCTTTCCGTCCGGCCTGGCGGCCATCGCCACGGTGCTGGAGCTGCTGCCGGCCGGCAGCCATCTGATCGCGGTCAACGATCTGTACGGCGGTACCTACCGCTTGTTCGAGCAGGTGCGCAAGCAAAGCGCGCAGTTGGAGATCAGCTATGTGGCGTCGGAAGATCTCGCCGCCTTGCAGGCGGAGATCCGGCCGAATACTCGGATGATCTGGGTGGAAACCCCATCCAATCCGCTGAACCAACTGGTGGACCTGGCGGCGGTGGCCGATTTGGGGCGACGGCACGGCCTGATCACGGTGGCGGACAACACCTTCGCCTCGCCGGTGGTGCAGCGCCCGCTGGCCTTCGGCTTCGACATCGTGGTGCATTCCGCCACCAAATACCTGAATGGCCATTCCGATGTGATCGCCGGCGCCGCGGTGGTCAGCCGCCAGCGGCCGGAGCTGGCCGAGCGGCTGGCCTTCCTGCACAACGCGGTGGGCGCGGTGCTGGACCCGTTCGCCAGCTTCCTGGTGCTGCGCGGCCTGCGCACGCTGGCCTTGCGAATAGAACGTCACAACAGCAATGCGCTGGCGGTGGCGCGCTGGCTGGAAAGCCAGCCGCAGGTGGAGCGGGTCTTGTATCCGGGCCTGACCAGCCATCCGCAGCATGAGCTGGCGCGCAGCCAGATGCGGGGCTACGGCGGCGTGGTGTCCTTCTATCTGAAAGGCGACGCCGAAGAGACGCGGCGGGTGCTGGCGCGCCTGAAGCTGTTCACGTTGGCGGAGAGCCTGGGCGGCGTCGAGAGCCTGGTGTGCCTGCCGGCGGCGATGACGCATGCGTCTATTCCGGCCGAGCGCCGGCGCGCGCTAGGCATTGCCGACAATCTGATCCGCCTGTCGGTGGGCATAGAGGGCGAAGCGGCGCTGATCGAGGACTTGCGCCAGGCATGGCAATAGCCGGCGGCGCCGGGTTAGAATTCCGTCATCGCTTCGATACACACAGAAGGGGAATCGCATGAGCATTTATCGTCACAAGCAGGGCGCGCGTCTGGCTGAAGCCGTGGTCACCAATGGCTTGATCTTCCTGGCCGGCCAGGTGCCGGAAAACACCGAGGCCGATGCCAAGGCGCAAACCGAGAACGTGCTGGGCCAAATCGACGCGCTATTGGCGGAGCTGGATTCGGACAAGAGCAAGATCGTCGATGTCACCATCTTCCTGGCCCATCTCGCTGACTACGATGCGATGAACGCCGCCTGGGACGCCTGGGTGCCGGCCGGCAATGTGCCGGCGCGCGCCACGGTGGAAGCCAAGCTGGCCAACCCGGCCTGGAAGGTGGAAATCAAGCTGGTGGCCGCACGCTGAGCAAGCCCCCATTCGATGAAAAGCCCACGTCATGCGACGTGGGCTTTTTTTATCGATTTTCGCGGGCTGTCTGCTGGGCCAAAGGCCAGCAGGAAATAAGGACGGGCGTTTCTATAACCTTAGTGTTTGCGACGTAATGCTAATGGCATTGCGTCGCTTTGGTTTTTCCCCAACCCATACGGAGCCCGAAATGAAACAAGCAGCTTTAGCGATGGCGGTATTGGCGGTGCTGGCCAGCGGCGCGCAGGCGGAGTCGAAACAGCCCGATCCGATGCTGCGCCAGGCGGCGGTCAAGGCCTTGCAGCCCTTGTTGCCGCTGGCCAAGGGCGAGCAGCTGGACATGCTGGTGGAAATCAACCGCGACAGCGTGGACGGCGACTGGGTGTTGGGCTCGGTGACCCAGCCCTTGCCGGTGATGACGACGATAGCGGCGATGGATCATGTGCCCTTGTCGCGGCTGTTCCTGGCGCGGCGCGATGCGCAAGGCTGGACGCTGGAGCTGGAAAGCAGTTCGGGCTTCGCCGCGATGCTGGAGCAGGCGCCGGCCGGCTGGCTGAGCGCGGAAGAACGACAGGCTTGGCGCAGTCAGCTGGCCAGGCCGGGGCAGCCGTTCGCGCCCAATGCCACCAATCTGGGCCTGCCCTGGCGCCAGGGCGCGGCCTGGCGCATGACCGGCGGGCCCCACGGCTATAGCGGCGAGAGCCAGCCTTACGATTCCATAGACTTCGCCGGCGGCGACGGCAGGGTGCTGGCGCCTCAGGCCGGGGTGATCTACAAGAGCTGCGTGCGCGGTGGCAGCGGCTTGGTCAAGCTGGTGCACGACAACGGCTTCTCGTCCACCTATTACCACATGATCAATCTGAATACGCTGGCGGACGGGACGCGGGTCAATCCGGGCGCGTATCTCGGCACCATAGGCAATGGCCTGCCGTGCGGCGGCAGCACCACCGGCCCGCACGTGCATTTCTCCCTCTTGTATCAGGGTCGAGCCGAGCCGGTGAACGGCAAGCTGTTCGGCGGTTGGCAGTTCTTCGCCGGCAGCCGCGCCTATCAGGGTTATGCGCTGCGTAACGGCACACGGGTCAATGTCGGCGGCTTGCTGAACAATTACGGCGGCGGAGGCGCGCCGACCGGCGCCAGCGGCGTGGCGACGCCGGCGAAGGGAGAAGGGCAGGTGAATCTGCGCAAGGCGCCCAGCCTGAGCGCGGGCATCACCGGCTCCGTAAAGCGCGGCGACAGCGTCGCCTTGCAATGCCATGTGCGCGCCGAGGCGGTGGACGGAGTGTGGGGGCGCACCGATGTGTGGAACCGCACCCGCGGCGGCGACTGGATCAGCGACGGCTTCCTCGACACCGGCAGCAACGCGCCGGTGGTACCGCTGTGCGCGTCGGCCAGCCGGCCCTGGTGAGTCGGGCGCGGCCGGTTTAGTAGGCGCCGTCGAAACGCAGGCCGGCGGGCAAGGGCTCGCCGGCCTGGAAGGCGGCGACGGCGGCGCACAGCTGCTCGGCCAGACTTGGCTGCTGGGCATTGACCGGCACCAGGTCCAGGCTGCGCATCCAGGTCAGTTGGCGCTTGGCCAACTGGCGGGTGGCGGCAATGCCTTTGTCGATGAAGGCTTGTTCATCGCCGATGCCGTCCAGGTATTCCCAGGCTTGGCGATAGCCGACGCAGCGCATCGACGGCAGCTCCAGCGTCAGCGCCGGATACTGCTCGCGCAAGCGCCTGACTTCGGCCAGGAAATCCTGTTCCAGCATCAGTTCGAAACGCTGCGCGATGCGTTGATGCAGCCAGGCGCGCTCCGCCGGCACCAGGCCCAGCGACAGCAGGCGGAAGTCGGCCGCGGCTTCCTTGCCGCGCGCCAGCAGCCGCGACATCGGCTCGCCGCTGAGCAGGCAGACCTCCAGCGCGCGGTGAATGCGCTGAGAGTCATTGGGATTGAGGCGGGCGGCGGTGTCCGGGTCCAGTTGCGCCAGCCGCGCATGCATCGCCGGCCAGCCGGCTTGCGCGGCGTCGGCGTCCAGTTGCGCGCGCAGCGTCGCGTCGGCGCGCGGCAGATCGGACAAGCCTTCCAGCAAGGCCTTGTAATACAGCATGGTGCCGCCCACCAGCAAGGGCAGCCGGCCGCGGCCGTTGATCTCGCGGATCAGCCGGTTGGCGTCGGCGTGGAACTGGGCGGCGGAATAACTGTGCAGCGGGCTGATGATGTCGATCAGGTGGTGAGGGCATTGCGCCATTTCCGCCGCGCTGGGCTTGGCGGTGCCGATGTCCATGTCGCGATAGACCAGCGCGGAGTCCACGCTGACGATCTCCACCGGAAAATGGCGGGCCAGCTCCAGCGCCAGGCCGGTTTTGCCGGAGGCGGTGGGGCCCATCAGCAGGATGGCGTGCGGGATGTCGTTCATGGGCGGGTCTTGCGGTTCAATCATCGGATTGTCGCATAAGCGGCCCATGCCCGGACAGTCCACCCAAGGCTCAGGAGCCGGACTCCGGCGCCGGCAGCGTCCGTTGCCGGCTGGCGCGCCACCAGCCGCCCAGGGTGATCAGGAACCACATGCACTGGTTGACGAAGGAGGCCAGGTTGAAGTGGTTGGACAAGGAAACCAGGATGCAGACCGGGCCGAGCAGATTGAGGACGAAATAGCGCGGGTCCGATGTGCGCAGGCCCAGCAATTGATGGCCGACATAGGCGGTCAGGTAGCTGATGACTCCAATCAGGCCGATGAAATCGTACATGGCGGCGGCTCCTGGGATAGGGGGGCGCTACAAGGACAGCGCTGGCGACGCGGCGGCAGCCTGGTGGAAGGGCGCGCTGGAGCGTGGCAATGGCGGCCGCCGGCGAATGTGATCCGCGATTTTCTCGGCGATCATGATGGTGGGCGCGTTCAGATTGCCGGTGACGATGCGCGGCATGATGGACGCGTCCACCACGCGCAGGCCGGACACGCCGTGTACCCGGCCTTGATGATCCACCACCGCCATCGGGTCGTCGGCGGCGCCCATCTTGCAGCTGCCGGACGGATGCAGCGCGGTTTCGGCGTGGGTTTGGACGAAGCGGTCGATCTCCTGATCGCTGCGCACCGCGGCGCCCGGCTGGATTTCCCGGCCGCGGAAGGATGCGAGCGCGTCCTGGCCGATGATGTCCCGCGTCAGCCGCACCGCGGCGCGGAATTCGCGCCAGTCGGTGTCGTGCGCCATATAGTTGAATTGCAGCAAGGGTTTGGCGCACGGATCGCGGCTGGCCAGCTTGACGTGGCCAGTGCTGGGCGAGCGCATCGAGCCGACGTGGCACTGGAAACCATGCATCTTGACGGCGTGGCTGCCGTCGTAATTCACCGCCAGCGGCAGGAAGTGGTATTGCAGATTGGGATAGGCGAAGTGTTCGCCGCTGCGGATGAAGCCGCCGGCCTCGAAGTGATTGCTGGCGCCGACGCCGCTGCCGTCCAGATACCATTGAGCGCCGATGCGGGCCTTGTTCCACCAGCGCAGGGACGGGTACAGCGACACCGGCTGCCGGCATTCGTATTGCAGATACATTTCCAGGTGGTCCTGCAGATTGGCGCCGACGCCGGGCAGGTGGGCGACGATGGCGATTTCGTGGCGGCCGAGTTCGGCGGCGTCGCCGACGCCGGAGCGCAGCAGCAACTGCGGCGAAGCCACCGCGCCGTTGCAGACGATGACTTCGCGCAAGGCGCGGGCCTGGTGGCTGCGCTCGCCCTGAAGGTATTGCACGCCGGTGGCGCGCGCGCCGTCGAACAGGATGCGGTCCGCCAGCGCCCGGGTTCGCACCGAGAGATTGGCGCGGTCGCGAGCTGTGTCCAGATAAGCCAGCGACACGCTGCAGCGCCGTCCTTTAGCGGTGGTGGTGCGGTCCATGGGGCCGAAGCCCTCCTGGCGATAGCCGTTCAGATCGTCGGTGCGGCCGTGGCCGGCTTGTTCGCCGGCCTGGATGAAGGCTTCGAACAAGGGGCTGATGCCGGCCTTGGGCGTGGTGACATGCAGCGGCCCGTCGCTACCGTGATAGTCGTTGGCGCCCTTATCGTAGCTTTCCGCCTTGCGGAAATAGGGCAGGCAGTCGGCATAGCTCCAGTCGCCCAGGCCGGGCAGCTCGGCCCAGCCCTGGTAGTCCAGCGCATTGCCGCGGATATAGACCATGCCATTGATCAGCGAGGAGCCGCCCAGGCCCTTGCCGCGCGCCTGCGCCATGCGGCGCCCGCCCATATGCGGCTCCGGCTCGGTCAGATAGGCCCAGTTGTAGGTGCTGCCTTGCAAGGGATAGGCCAGCGCCGCCGGCATCTGGGTGCGCCAGTCCAGCCGCCAGTCCGGCCCGCCGGCCTCCAGCAGCAGCACGCGGACATCGTTGTCCTCGCTCAGCCGCGCCGCCAGCACGCCGCCGGCGGAACCAGCGCCGACGATGATGTAGTCGTATTCCTGAGTGGTGCTCATCTTGACTCTCCTAGGACGTGAACGAAGGCGGGATCGGGCGAAGCGGCGCTCAAGCGCCAAACCAGCCCATGGGCTTGGGCGCCAGATTGATGTAGCTGTGCTTGAGCTCGGTGTATTCGTCCAGGCCGATGCGCGACAGCTCGCGGCCGATGCCGCTGGACTTGAAGCCGCCCCATGGCGCTTCCGGGAAGTAGGGGTGATAGTCGTTGACCCAGACGGTGCCGAAGCGCAGCGCGCGGCTCATGCGGCTGGCGCGCTCCAGATCCCGCGTCCACACCGCCGCCGCCAGGCCGTATGGCGTGCCGTTGGCGAGACGCAGCGCCTCGGCCTCGTCGTGGAAGCGTTCCACGGTAATGACCGGGCCGAAAATCTCCTCTTTGGCGATGAGCATGTCGGCGTGGACATCGGCCAGCAGCGTCGGCTGCAGCCAATAACCGTTGCGGTAGCGCTCGCCGTCCGGACGGCCGCCGCCGTAGACCAGGCGGGCGCCTTCCTTCACCCCGGCGGCGATCAGGCTCAGGATCTTGTCGTGCTGCTGGGCGGATTGAACCGGTCCCATCTGGCTGTCCGGCAGCTGGCCGGGGCCGATGACGATGCGCGGTAGCCGTTCCGCCAGCCGGCGCACGAACTCGTCATGAATCTCTTGCTGCAACAGCAGTCGCGAACCGGCGGAGCAGACCTGGCCGGCGTGGAAGAAGGCGGCGTTCAGCGCGTAGTCGACGGCGGTGTCGAGGTCGGCGTCGGCGCAGACGATGTTCGGGTTTTTACCGCCCAGCTCCAGCCCTATGCGTTTGAAGTTGCCGCTGGCGGCGCGCATGATGCTGGCCCCGGCCTGGGCGCCGCCGGTGAAGGACACCAGGTCAACGTCGGCGTGCTCCGCCAGTTCGGCGCCCACCTCGGCGCCGCCGCTGACCAGGTTGAACACGCCGGGAGGCAGGTCCAGCTCGGTCAGCAATTGGGTGAAGCGCCAGCTGCTCAGCGGGGTCAGGCTGCTGGGCTTGAGCACCACGCAGTTGCCGGCGCCCAGTGCTGGCGCGATCTTCCACGCCGCTTGCAGCAAGGGGTAGTTCCAGGGCGTGATCAGGCCGCAGACGCCCACCGGTTCATGCAGGGTGCGGCTGATTATGTGTTCGGGCGCGGCGTTGGCCTGGCCGCTGTCGGTGGCCACCAGGCCGGCGAAATAGCGGAAGGTGGCGGCGACATCGCCCATATCGGTGCGGCTTTCGGCCAGGGTCTTGCCGGTGTTCAAGGTTTCCAGCGCGGCCAGGTCTTCGCTGTCGCGTTCCAGCAACTGGGCGATGTCCAGCAGCAGGCGGCTGCGCTGGCGCGGAGTGCTGCCACGCCAGGAGCCGGTGTCGAAGGCGGCGCGCGCGGCGGCGATGGCGTCCTGGGCGTCGCGGCGGTCGCCATCGGCGGCAAGCGCGATCACGGTTTCGTCGCAGGGATTGAGAATCTGGCGGGTTTGCCGCTTGGCGGCGTCGCGCCATTGGCCATCGATGAAGAGCTGAGTGTGGATCATGCTTGGCCTTTCGGATGCAGTTAATGTAATTAACCATTGGTAAATTAATTTACCTTTGGTTTAATTGTAGTGTTGCTTTGCCGCGAGCTGCAATCCGGAAACGGCTATGGTTATGACGAATCTATTTGCTTTGGCTATATCAGCTATGGTCAAGCCGGGATGGAGGCCGATGCCGGCTTGCCGGTATCGAGGGCAATGGTCCGCTTCGGGATTTTTCCACCCTGGGTTAACATGCCGGCTGACGGCCGCGGGGTTGCGGCTTGGGCGCGTCGCCGCGCCATCATCGTCATGCGTCCAACTAGCCAGGAGGCGCGGCCAGCCGCCGCGACCAGTTCCGTGTTGCCAAACCAAGTCAGTCAAGCCGCTGTAGCCGCCGGGGATGAAACTTTCGCCCTTCGCCTGAAAGAAGTGCTGGGGCGCAAGCGCATCATGCTCAAACAAGTGGCGGAGGCCTTGGGCGTGTCGTCCGCCGCCGTGCACAAATGGACGCGCGGTGGCGAAATCGAATATCGCAAGCTGCGGGTGTTGGCGGATTTTCTCGGGGTCAACTGGGTCTGGCTGCGCTATGGCGAGCAGGCGGTGCTGGATCTGGCCACGGCGGCGGGCAGCGATGAGCAACTGACCGAAATACGACGCAAGCATCTGGCGGAGATCATGGAAAACGAAGCGCGAATGAAGTTCGCGCAGAATGTGTCCGGCATCGTCACTTGGGAGTGGAACATCCTGACCGATGCGGTGGCCTATTCCGCCAATGCCGAGCAATTGTTTGGCCGCCCGCTGCGCCTGCTGAATGATTTCTGGGCCGCGCTGGAACCTGCCGACGCGCCGGCCTTGCGGGCGCGGCAGGAGGAATGCTTGCGTTCCGGCGCCGCTTACGAGGCGGAGTTCCGCGTGCGCTGGCCGGCGGGCGACACGCGCTGGATCGCGTCGCGCGCCACCTGCGTGCTGGATGCCGACCGCCGGCCGGTGAAGATGATAGGCGTCAGCTTCGACATCACCCAGCGCTGCCTGGCGGAGCAGGCCTTGCGCCAGAACCAGGCCATCCTGGACAAGGCGCAGTCCATCGCCCATCTGGGCAGCTGGTTCTGGGACGTGGGCAAGGACGATTGCATCTGGTCGGACGAGGCCTACCGGATTTTCGGCTGGCAGCCGCAAGCCTTCAAGGTGACGATGGAGCGCTACTTCGCCGCCATGGTGCCGGAGGACCGCGAGCGCATCGATGCCGCCATCCGGCTGGCGATAGGCGAGCGCCAGCCTTACCGGGTGGAATACAGCATTCTGTTGCCGGATGGCCGCCGCCGCCATATTCACGAAGAGGGCGAGGTGCTGTACGGCGAGGGGCGAGCGGAGGCGATGATAGGCGCGACCCGGGACGTGACCGACAGTCGCCAGGCCGCGGTGGCCTTCAGTGAAAGCGAGGAACGCTTCCGCGAGATTTTCGAGCAGGCGGCTCTGGGTCTGGCGCATTTGGACCTGGACGGGCGCTGGCAGAAGGCGAACCGCCGGCTGGCGGACATGGTGGGTTATGCGCCGACGGAGATGGAGGGCTTGAGGTTCCAGCAACTGACTCATCCGGAGGACCTGGAGGACAATCTGCTGCGGCTGGATCAGTTGTTGAGCGGGGAGATCGCCCATTTTTCGCTGGAGAAGCGCCTGCTGCGCAAACAGGGCGGCCATGTCTGGGTGAATGTCAGTGCCTCGCTGAGCCGGCATCCCGTGAGCGGCGAGCCCTGGCATCTGATCGCGGTGGTGGAGGAGGTGGCCGAGCGCCGCGAGGCGCGCCGCGTGTTGGAAGCGGCCGGGCAGCGCAGCGAACTGGCGTTGCAGTCCATCGGCATGGCCAGCTGGGAGTGGGATCTCGCCGCCGGGCGGCTGCGGCTGTCGCCGTCGGCCGCGACGCTATTGTTTGGCGCGCCCCAGGAGGAGGTGGCGGAGCAGCGCTTTCTGGACGGCTTGCGCGCCGCGTCGCGGCAGCGCTGGTTGGATAGCCTGGAGGCGATTTTCAATATTTCCAGTCGCGCGCAATTGGATGTGCTGTGGCATGGCGAAGGCGGCAAGACCCTGCCTCTGGCCCTGTCCCTGGTGGCGCAGCGAGATGAAGGCGGCGTGCTCTGCCGTCTGATCGGAGCCTTGGGCCCGCGCTGAGCAGTACTCCGCAGTCACGGAAGCCAGCCGTTTGTCGGCTGGCTTTTTTCATGGTCAGTGTAAATTTTATTTACTATTGGTAAAAAAATTAACTTGTGGTAATTTTTAGGCCTAGTCTGGCAAGGCCGATGAATGTCGTCTTGTTGCGTTCGAACCAAGAATAGGCGCCGCGTGTTGCTCTGCGGCGTCCGAAACCAGGAGCTGACCGCTATGAGCAGCATGCACAGACAGCAGTATCTGCGCCGCCGGACCCGCTGGGGTTATGGCTGGGCCTTATGGGCGGCGGTATTGTGGGGCGCGTGGTATGTGCCGGGCACCGCGATCTGGCACGAGACGCCGCTATCCGGCCTGAGCCAGGGCTCGCCGGCGAACTTCCTGATGGCGGCGGCGGTGCTGACCGCCTTTCATGCCTGCCTGGTGGTGGTGTTTCAATTGTTCTGGCTGGCGGCCTTGGGCAAGCTGGCCGACTTCTTTCGCACGCTATGGCGGTTTGGCGGCATTTCCAAATGGTATTTCCTGGCGGCGGTAATGGGCGGCTTGCTGGCCAATTTCGGTTCCTACCTGGCCATGGGCTATGTGGGCGCGGTGTTCGCCGCGGTAGCCGGCTTGTTGTATCCGGTGGTGGGCGCGACGCTGGCGCGGCTGTGGTACCGCGAGCGGATAGGCCGCCGCGCGGCGCTGGGCATCGCGGTGATCGTATTGGGCGGCGTCGCCATCTATCTGCCGGCCTTGCTGGGCGAATTGGACACGGAGGGCGGCGCGCGCTGGCTGGGGTATCTGGGCGGCGCGCTGGCGGCGCTGGGTTGGGGCATGGAAGGCGCCATCGTCGGGCGGGCGATGGATGTGACCGACCCCGATTGCGGAGTGACGATACGCTATCTCGCCGAGGCGCTGTACTGGGTGTTGCTGATCCTGCCGGCCCTGGCCTGGCTGACGCCGCTGCCGGTGTACCGCCTGGCCGGCGAGCTGTGGGCGTGGCGGCCGCTGCTCTATCTGGCGGTGGGCGCCCTCAGCTTCGCTTTCTGCGCGGTGGCCTGGTACAAATCGTTTCCGCTGATAGGCGTGGGGCGCGGCCAGGCGATAGGCGCGTTCTACGCGATGTTCGCCACGCTGTTCACCGCCGCGTTCACCTTGAATTTTCCCGAGTGGTATTTCCTGATCGGCCTCGCGCTGGTGATTGCCGGCGGCTTTGTGATGGTGTCGGACAGCGAGCGCAACGTTGGCGCGGTGCGCCTGGTGGAGGAGGGGGCATGAAGATCCATATCAAGGGTTTTATCCTGCAGGCCTTGGCCAGGCAGCCCGGCTTGTGGGATATCGAACTGGCCGGCCGCATCTGCCGCGAATACCGCAAGCCGGAGGACGCTTATTGGCTGGGCATGGTGCGAGCCAATCTGGCCGATTTGAGCGCCAGCGGCCTGGTCGTGGCACTGAGCGAGCGCTGGCGTGCCGAGGATGGGCGCTTATTGTTCAATTACCGGATCAGTGCCTTCGGTCTGGAGCGCATGCGCCAGACCGGCCTGGCTTGAGGAGATGGTGATGTCCGGCTACTGGGCCTACGAGGGCGCATGTGTCTTGGCCATGGCGCTGATCGTGGTTCTGAGTTTGGCGGCCTTGCTCGTTGCCAGGCGCTATGTGCGCCGGTTGTGAGAACCTGCCCAAAGTCCGCCGCGCGCATTGGTTTTTGAAATGCTCGGCCCGCAGCCGAGCATTTCACGCTGGCGGCCGCAAGGCCTGGTTTCGTCATGGCTGGCGTTGAACAGGCTCTTACAGCTGAGCGGCGTAGGCTTCCAACTGCTCCAGGATGTGCTGGGCCTTGGCGTCAAGCTCGCCGGCGCGGGCCTCAGCCAGCTCCTGGCGGAACTGCGGGAAGCCGCGTCCAGCTTCGCCGTTCAGCTTGGTTTGGCGCCAGGCTTGCCAGCGCTGTTGTTCCTCACCAGATAGCGAGCGCGGAAAATTGCGCGCCCGGTAGCGGAACAGCAGCTCGGCCAGTTGCGCGTCTTCGAAAAAGGCCATCTCGCCGCTGAGCTGATCGGCCGACATCCGGCGCAGCTTGGTCAGCACCTTGCGGTCATTATTGGAAACAAAGCCGCCGTAGAGGTTTTCATCGACATCGCGGACGTCCCCGGCTTCGCGCTTGTAGACCTGGCGCCAGACCGGCGTCAGTTCCGGCAGCGCGCGCGCGTAATCGGCATGGCGCTGGATCGCGTCCATGTCCATGCTCCAATGCGCGGCGCGCTCCGGACTCAGCACCTTGAGATTGGCGACCACGAACGGCGATTTGTTGATGTGCACGGTCTTCAGCGGCAAGCGCTGCACGCCTTCCGGCAAGTCCTCGCTGCGGGTGTACAGGCGCTGGCGGATGGCGTCCGGTCCCAGGCCTTGCAGTTCGCGCGGATCGTGGGCCAGGTCCCAGACGATCACTTCATTGGCATTGTAGGGATGCGCCGCCAGCGGCCACACCACCGCCATATTGCCGCGCTCGGCGCCGTACATGCCGGAGATGTGCAGCGCCGGCTTGGGATCGTGCAGGCTGAGCTGGACCTTGACCGCGTCCTTCTTGCGCAGCGATAGATAGAAGTCGAACAACTTGGGCTGGCGCTGTTTGATCAGGCGCGCCAGCGCGATGGTGGCGCGCACGTCGGACAAGGCGTCGTGGGCGGCTTCGTGCGCCAGGCCGTTGGCGGCGCTCAGGTGCTCCAGCTTGAAGCTGGGGCGGCCGTCCTCGTGCTGCGGCCAGCTGATGCCTTCCGGCCGCAGCGCGAAGGTGGCGCGCACCAGGTCCAGCAGATCCCAGCGGCCGCACTGGTTTTGCCATTCGCGCGCATAGGGATCGATCAGATTGCGCCAGAACAGGAAGCGGGTGACTTCATCGTCGAAGCGGATGGAGTTGTAACCGACGCCTATGGTGCCCGGCGTCGCCAGTTCGCGTTCGATCACGCCGGCGAATTCGTGCTCGGCCACGCCGTGTTGCAAACACCATTGCGGGGTAATGCCGGTCAGCAGGCAGGCCACCGGGGTGGGCAGGTAATCGGGCGCCGGTCGGCAGTAGAGCATCACCGGTTCGCCGATTTCATTGAGGTCGGCATCGGTGCGAATACCGGCGAACTGCGATGGGCGGTCCTGGCGCGGCACGGCGCCGAAGGTTTCGTAGTCGTGCCAGAAGAAGCTGTGATTGGACATGGCGGCAACAATGCGGTGAAGTTGGCCGCATTGTCGCATCCATGGCGCGGCAGGGCCAGCCGCGCTGGCCTGCGTGTCAGTGCGGCTTCAATCCATCCACGAAGGCTTGCGTTTTTCCAGCATGGCCTGCACCCCCTCGCGGCCCTCCTCGCTCAGGCGAACGGCGACGATGCGCTGGATGCAGGTTTCCACCGTGGCTTCGCTGACCTCCTGGCCGGCGATGTCGGCCAGCAACCGCTTGGCTTCCAGCATCGCGGCCGGGCTGTTGATCAGCAGGTGATTGATCAGGAAGTCCACCGCCATGTCCAGTTCGTCTCCTTCCACCACCTGATGCACCAGGCCCAGGCGCTTGGCCTTGCCGGCGTTGAAGCGCTCCGCGGTCATGAAGTAGCGGCGGGTGGCGCGTTCGCCGATGGCGCGCACCATGTAGGGCGCCACCAGCGCCGGGATCACGCCCAGCTTGACGTCGGAAAAGCTGAACAAGGCTTCCGAAGCGGCGATGGACACGTCGCAGCAGGCGACCAGCCCGGCGCCCAGACCGAAGGCCGAGCCCTGGATCTTGGCGATGGTGGGCTTGGGCAGGGTGTCCAGCGTGCGCAGCAGCCTGGCCAGCAGCCGGGCATGGCGTTCCAGCTCCTCGCGGCCGAACTCGGCCATGCGCCGCATCCAGTCGATGTCGTGGCCGGCGGAGAAACTGATGCCGTTGCCGGTCAGCACCACGGCGCGCACGCTGGCATCCTCGGCCAGGGTTTCCAGCATGGCGGTGAGCAAACTGACGCCGCTATCGTCCAGCGCGTTCAGTCGTTCGGCGCGGTTGAGGGTGATGGTGGCGATTCCCTTGGGGTCAACGGCAAGCAAAACGGACTCGGCGGTCATTGGGTTTTCCTTGTTCTGATGGTGGAGGTTTCAGCCTTGGCCGAAACGGATGATGCTGCGGACAAACGCGTCGGCCGCCTCGATGTGCAACACATGGGCGACGCCCGGCAGGATTTCCAGCTGCGCGCCGGGCAGGCGCTCGTGTAATAGCTCGGCTTGGTATAGCGGCGTCAGGCGGTCCTCGTCGCCAACCAGTATATGGCAGGGCATGGTCAGCTCGTGTAGCCAGGTGCGCGCGTCATGATCGGCGACGCCCGCGATCAGCCGGATCACCGCATCCCAGTCCACCATGCCGGCGATCAACTTCATATCGTCAAGCAGGGCGGCGTTGCTGGCGAGGAAGCGGCTGGAAAACAGCCAGGGCACGCTGACGGCGTAACGCAAGTCCAGGCCGCCGCTGAGATTTGCTGCCAGCCAGCTGTCGCTGATGCGGTTATTGACGCTGTCGGCCCACGCCAGCGTGGCGGCCAGCAACAGCCGCGACACGCGTTGCGGATGACGGTGCGCGAAATGCTGCGCCACCATGCCGCCGTAAGACAAGCCAGTCAGATAGACCTGATCTATGCCCAAATGATTCAACAGACCGGCGGCAAGATCGGCCTGTTCGCTCAGCGGATATTTGTCCCCGCCGGGATGGTCGCTTTGTCCCTGGCCCAGGAAGTCGAAGCGCAGCAGTTGGAAATGGGGCTCCAGCTGCGGCTGCAGCAAGGCCCAGGCGGCGGTGGACATGGTGATGCCGTTGAACAGCGCCAGCATCTGGGAGCCCTGGCCGCTCATTTCGTAATAGACATCGTGTCCGGCGATTTCGGCATAGGGCATGGCGGAGCTCCTCGGTTCTGGCCTTGCGCGGCGTCAATTCATTCTAGAGCGTGGCGGCGCTTGCTGGGTAGCCGGCAAGCGCCATGACGGGTTTCTGAGCCGCGTGGACAGGATGGGTGTTTGACGAATTAAACAATTCCGAATCAGGCGCTGCCGCTGGACGCAAGCGGCTCGGCAGAGGCGTTCTTTGTTTGACAGGCTTGGCCGGGTGATGTGCGCGCGCCACAGCTGTGATGATTTTCTGATGGCGCTGGAGCTAGATGTTGTCAAATTTATTAAACGTGACATAGTCTTCTAGACAGGACTAAAACGACAAAGGCGCTTGCCGGCGCCGCGGCCGCCGAGCCGCGCGGATGGCGGCCATACAGAGGAGACATCATGTTGGCAACAGGCATGGCTGCGGCGGCATGGCCGCGCGCGCTTGCGGCGGGCCCGCCCGGCGGTCCTTAGAACCTGTTCATAGTCTGCTGTGCTTCGGCGATACGGCGTTGAAAACGACTTCGAAATGCTCATGTACCGTGTGTACATTCCGCTTTCTCAGCCGTTTTCGCCTTGTCTCGCTCTTGCTCGCGAGACTTTGAACAGGCTCTTAGACGCCGGGCATCAGGCCCGTCAGCGCGTCGGTCTGGACCGGCGCGATTTCAAGCAAGGAATCGACCGCTGCCGTGACGATCTATATAAAAGTGTCACAGGCAGCCGCAGCCGGCTCCCGCCGCTGCAAGATCGCAAGAGAGGAAGCCCATCATGACGCAAGCTGTTGCCGCCAAGCCGGCCCAGGCCGCCGTGGCCGCCCAGAGTCTCCAGGCCGCCAATGCCCGTTCCGACGACAAAGCCTATCTGCGCATTGCCGGCGTGCTGAAGAAATTCGGCGACCATGTGGCGGTGGACCATGTCGACCTGGATATCCGCAAGAATGAAATCTTCGCGCTGCTCGGCAGCTCCGGCTGCGGCAAATCCACCTTGCTGCGCATGCTGGCCGGCATGGAAACGCCGACCTCGGGCCGCATCATCCTGGACGGCGAGGACATGCAGGGGCTGCAGCCGTATGAGCGGCCGGTCAATATGATGTTCCAGAGCTATGCGCTGTTTCCGCACATGACGGTGGAGCAGAATGTGGCGTTTGGCCTGAAGCAGGACAAGGTGCCGCGGGACGAGATCGCCGAGCGGGTGGGCAAGATGCTGGACCTGGTGCAGATGCGCAAATACGCCAACCGCAAGCCGCACCAGCTGTCCGGCGGCCAACAGCAGCGGGTGGCGCTGGCGCGCAGCCTGGTGAAGCGGCCCAAGCTGCTGCTGCTGGATGAGCCATTGGGGGCGCTGGACAAGAAGCTGCGCCAGCAGACCCAGCTGGAGCTGGTCAATACCATCGAACAGGTGGGCGTGACCTGCATCATGGTCACCCATGATCAGGAAGAGGCGATGACCATGGCCAGCCGCATCGGCATCATGAGCGAAGGCTGCCTGCTGCAAGTGGGCACGCCATCGGAAATCTATGACTACCCCAACTGTCGCTTCACCGCGGAATTCATCGGCGAGAGCAATATCTTCGAGGGCGCGGTGGTGGTGGATGAGCCGGATCTGGTGGAGATCCGCTCGCAGGAACTGGGCGGAGACATCCGCGTGGATCACGGCATCACCGGCCCCAAGGGCATGCATGTCTGGGCCAGCATTCGTCCCGAGGATGTGAGACTGGACGTGAAGCCGCTGCCAGCGGGGCCGAACACCGCCGCCGGCGTGGTGGAGGATATCGCCTATCTGGGCAGCTATTCCATCTATCACGTGAAACTGGCCAGCGGCAAGGTCGTCAAATCGGTGGTGCCTTCGTCGCGCTGGTACGATGCGGCGGAAACCGCGCCCACCTGGGGAGATCCGGTCTTCGTCAGCTGGCGCCAGGATGTGCCGGTGGTGTTGACGCGCTAGCGCCCACGCACGCGCCGCAGCGGATGCCGCATGGCATCCGCTTTTTCTTCTCTTCCCGAGGCGTTTGATCCGCCCGGCTTTGGCCGCCATTCCTGCTTTCATTGAGAGGTCTTCATGCTTAGCTTTGCCCATCAGGCTCACGCTCCATCCTATTACGCCGCCACCGCTCTGCCCTGGGAGCCCGGAGCGGCGTTGCAGGGGCGTGTCGATTGCGATGTCTGCGTGGTGGGCGGCGGGCTGGCTGGGCTGTCGGCGGCGCTGAATTTGCGCGAGCGCGGTTTTTCGGTGGCGCTGCTGGAAGGCGCGAGCATCGGCTTTGGCGCATCCGGGCGCAACGGCGGGCAAGTGATTGCCGGCTACGCCTGCGGCATCGACACCTTGAGCGCGCAGCTAGGCGATGGCTTGGCCAGGCAGATGTGGGACATGTCGGTGGAGGCGGTGGAAATCATCGAGCAGCGCGTCAGCCGGCACCGCATCGATTGCGACTGGCGTCGCGGCTATGTCAGCGTGGCGGTGAAGCCGCGGCATATGCGGGAGCTGGAGGATTGGCAGCGCGAGGCGGAACAAGTCTACGGCTATGGCGGCATGCAGCTGTGGGGCAAGGCGGAGCTGGGCGCACGGCTGGCCAGCGAGCGCTATCAGGGCGGTTTGTTCGATCCGCGCTCGGGTCATCTGCATCCATTGAACTACACGCTGGGCCTGGCCCGCGCCGCGCGCGAGGCCGGCGTCGCCATTTATGAGCAAAGCCCGGCATTGCGGCTGACGCGAGGGGCGCGGCCGCAAGTGGCGACCGAGCGCGGCGTAGTCAACTGCGGCCAAGTGGTGCTGGCCTGCAATTCCTATATCGGCGCGCTGGTGCCGGAGCTGGAGCGCAAGATCATGCCGGCCGGCACTTATGTGATCGCCACCGAGCCTTTGGGGAAGGAGAGGGCCGCGGCCTTGATCGCCAACGACATGGCGGTGTGCGATACCAACTTTGTGCTGGATTACTACCGCCTGTCCGCCGATCACCGGCTCTTGTTCGGCGGCAAGGTCAGCTATTCCGGACACGAGCCGGCCAATCTCGCCGCCGGCATGCGCAACGATATGCTGCGGGTGTTCCCGCAGTTGGCCGATGTCAAGATCGATTACGCCTGGGGCGGGTATTGCGATATCACGGTGAACCGGGCGCCGGACTTTGGGCGGCTGGACGGCAATATCTATTACTTACAGGGTTTCTCCGGCCATGGCGTCAATATCACTGGCTTGGCCGGCAAGGTGGTGGCGGAGGCGGTGGCCGGCGATGCTTCGCGCTTCGATCTTTTCGGCAGGATTCGCCATAATGACTTCCCCGGCGGCAAATGGCTGCGCACGCCGGCGCTGGTGTTGGGCATGGCTTATTTCCGGATGCGCGATTATCTGTGATCCAATGCCGGAGTGGAGATGTCCCGCCCGTTCAAGGCAGCCGTCAGGCTGCCTTTTGTATTAGGACTAGCTCATGGCGAAGCGGGGTTTGAGCGTACTCAGGACGCGTCAAGGTAATCGTAGCCGCCCCAATCCAGCGCATAGGCGGTATGGTTGTCGGCGGTGCGTATCGGTTTGAGCAGGCCGTTTTGCTGCATGTAGACTAGGTGCTCATGCACGACGTCGGCGCTATACTCGCCGCCCGATTCGCGCGTCAGCGCCAAAAACAGCCCACGCTCCTCCAAATATTGAACATGCATGGTCTGCAGCAGGCGTAGGGTGCGGAAAATCAAGGTCTCGTTGCGGATCATGACAGATGGTATTTTATTTTTATGACTATTCATTTATCTGACACTTTAGTTTGGTGCGTCAAGAAATATGACATTATTGTTGCAGGGGGTGGGGCATGAGCGCGAAGCGGCCTGATTCTCCCTGCATCGCCGTGTGTTCCACCGCGGTTGGCGACGATATCTGCCGTGGTTGCGCGCGTAGCTTCGACGAGATCTCGCAGTGGTGCTTCATGGATGAGGCGGAGCGGGAGCTGGTGTGGCAGCAACTGCCGCTGCGTCAGCGCGGTCTGAAGATAGCCGCGGTGTTCGCCTGCCTGCCGCAACTCCACCCGCGTGATGATGGCGAGTGGATGAGCGTTCCCTGCCTGCCCTGGCTGTTTCGCATGGATGGGGACTGCTTGTGGTGGCGGCGCGGAGAGGAGGCGGCCCGTCAGCGCGACTGCGCCGGCTGGGGACCGGCGCAAGTGGCCGCGTTCTTGCGCGAGCAGGCGGAAACGGACAGCAACTGAGGAGAGGGCTTATGGCTCAGGACAGCTCTTTGACCGGATTTTGGGATGTGCGCTATCGCGATGGCGTTACCCCCTGGGAAGGGGCGCGCATGAGCGCGGCGGAGCTGGATTTTTTCCAGCGCCTGCCGCAGGGGCGAATCTTGATTCCCGGCTGTGGCAGCGCCGGGGATCTGCCGCTGCTGCTGGATTGTGGCCATCAGGTGCTGGCCATCGATTTCAGCGAGGCGGCGGTGGCGATCGCCCAGGCCCAATGGCCGCAGGCCGCAGCTTCTATCCGGCAGGCGGATTATTTCGCGCTGGCGGAGGACAAGCCCTTTGATGCGGTGTTTGAACGGGCGTTTTTGTGCGCGTTGCCGCCGCGGCTGCATGCCGATTACGCCAGCAAAATGGCGCGGCTGCTAAAGCCCGGAGGCGTGCTGGCCGGTGTGTTCTTCATTGCCGACACGCAACGCGGCCCGCCGTTCGGCTTGAGCATGCCGGCGCTGCGGGCTTTATTGGAGCCGGCTTTTACGTTGGAGTGTCAGCGGCAGCAGGCGGATGGCGTGCCGGTATTCGGTGGCAGCGAGTATTGGATGGTGTGGAGAAGGCAACACAAGTCAGGGGATTTGTAATACATTGACATTGCTGGTTTGATGGTAATCAATAGTCCACCGACTAGTGCGACAATAAGCGCGTCGTCGTTTACGATGGCGGGTTGAAGTCGATAAACAACAATAATTCCAAGCGACAGCGGTGAGCGAGGGCGGGCAGGTTCCGGCGAGCTCCCGTTGCTGAACAAGGATTGCGGAGCAAGAGGAGATGTCATGCAGTGGTTCTGGCGCGTGTATACCCTGGTGGAAAAGACGTTTTGGGATACGTTGACCAAGAAGTTGTGCAGTTTCTTTTTCATTAGCCTGTTTCAGCTGGGCATGGTGGCTTATGTCTACTACGTGCTGGAAAACATACGGGGGTCGTTGAAAGGGCAGGTCAGCTCGCCGCAAGTGCTGGCCGGCATCGAGTCCAGCATAGACGGCGCTTTGTTCTGGACCCTGGCGCTATGGGTGGTCAGCGTTGTCTTCATCGCCTTCATGGTGTGGTATCTGCGCTTCCTCATCGTCAGGCCATTGAAGATGATCATACAGATCTTCAATGAGATTGGCGCCGGCGAGGGCGATCTGTCCCGGGACATCCCCACGATCACCCATGACGAAATCCGCGAGCTATCGCTGTCCTATAACCGCTTTCTGCTGAAGATGCGCGAGATCATCAGCAATGTTCGGCTGATGACGGTGCGGATTGCAATGGATTCAGCGCGCACCCGCAAGAACGTGGTGGAGTCTCTGGACGGCGCGCGTAAGCAGGACCAATTGGCGACCCAAGTCCGCGCTGCCAGCGATCAGAGCACCGAGGGCGTGGGCCAGGTCACCGATCAGACCCAGGCGATTTCGGCGACCACGCTGGCCAATCTGGAAGTGGCGCGCGAGTCCTATGCCGAACTGAAATCAGTGGCGGAGAGCATTTACGACATCAATCTGAAGGTGGGGCATTTCAACCATACGGTGGATGATCTGAGCCAGCGTTCTTCCAGCATCAAGACCATAGTCGACCTGATCAAGGACGTGTCCGAGCAGACCAATCTGTTGGCGTTGAACGCGGCGATTGAAGCAGCGCGAGCCGGCGAAACCGGCCGCGGCTTCGCCGTGGTGGCCGACGAGGTGCGCAAGTTGGCCGAGCGGGTCAAACAGGCCACCGACGAGATCTCGCACAATATCGACGGTATGCTGGGACTGGTGTCGGAAACTCAGGTGGAGACCGCCCAGATCACCGAGGATACCAAGTCGGCGCGTGAAATCGTGTCAAAAGCGTCCGATCACTTCAGCAAGATGATGGGGGATTTTGAAAGCACCGCCAGCAGTCTTAGCCAGATCGCGGTCACCATGTCGGAATTCGTCGCCGCCAACGGCCAGGTCAATCTGCATGTGGCGGAAATCCATGAATTGGGCCACAAGGTGACCGACCGTCTGAATCACACCGAGGACTCGGCCACCAAGCTGTCCGGCGCGGCGGAGCAGGTGCAGCAGCTGGTGGCGCGCTTCATTCTGGGCGAGGGCGAGTTCGACCAGATCATGCAGGCGGCCCGCGGCGCGCGCGATGAGCTGCAAACGATGATGGAAGCCCAACAGGGCCTGGGCGTGCCCTTGTTCGATCAAAACTACCAGGCCATCCCCGGCAGCAAGCCGGCCAAATTCCGCACCCAGTATGATGCCAAGCTGGAGAAGCTGATGCAGCCGGTGTACGACCGCGCGGCCAAATCGGTGCCAGGCGGCGTGTTCTGTCTGGCGGTGGATAGCAATGGTTATGCGCCCACTCACAATAGCTGGTACAGCCAGCCCCTGAGCGGCGATCCGGACAAGGATCTGATCAATAGCCGCGATAAGCGCAAGTTCTCGGATGTGGCCGGTTTGCGCGCGGCGCGCAGTACCCAGTCCTTCCTGTTGCAAACCTATACGCGCGACACCGGTGAAGTACTGTCGGAAGTGGTACTGCCCATCATCTTGTCCGGCAAGCACTGGGGCGGTTTCCGCCTGGGCTTCAATCCGGAGCAATTGCTGCAGTCGCTGGGACAGGGAGCGGGACGGCACTGAGATATCGGGTAGGATAAAAAAAACGGAGGCCGCGGCCTCCGTTTTTATTTCCATGCCAGCCTTCAGAGCTGCAGCGGGGTCAGCAGGGTGATGACGCCCAGGCCCGCGAACAACAAGGCCGCTACGGTGTGCACCAGCTTTTGCGGCAGCTTCTTGGCGGCCACCTCGCCCAGTAGCACGGCGGGGACATTGGCCAGCATCATGCCCAGCGTGGTGCCGGCCACCACTAGCAGCAAGGCCTCGGGAAAGCGCGCGGACAGGGCCACGGTGGCCAGTTGGGTTTTGTCGCCCATCTCTGCAATGAAGAAAGCGATACAGGTGGTGCCGAACACACCGAAGCGCTCCAGCAAGCGGCTGTCTTCGTCCAGCTTGTCGGGAATCAGCATCCAGCCGGCCATGGCCAGGAAGGAAAGCCCCAGGCCCCAGCGCATGATGTCCGGGCCAATCTTGCTCATCAGCCAGTGTCCAACCGCGGCGGCGGCGAAATGGTTGAACAGGGTGGCGACGAAAATACCAAGGATGATAGGGGTGGGCTTGCGGTAACGGCCAGCCAGCATCAGCGCCAACAATTGGGTCTTGTCGCCGATTTCAGCCAGGGCAACGATGCCGGTAGAAATGAGAAAGGCTTCCATGAATACTCCGGGGGCTGCGCATACGCCATGACAAGCCTGCGCCGCAGCCCCGCGTTGCGCAGACATGTCATGGGTCTTGCCAAACGGAAGTCTTCGTCGCATGCACCATGGCCGTGGCGGCCAAGTGTGTTGATGCATGCCGGCGCTGTCATCTGCGCCGAGGCTACTCCCCCAGAACCCGGCGATTGTAAATCAGGCGGGGGTTCGCGGCAATCGTCTTACTGCAGCTGCGATGTGCACTGCGGGCAGCGGGAAGCTTTTTCCGGAATGCTGGACGCGCAGAACGGGCATTCCTTGGTGGCGGGAGCCGGCGCGGCGGCGGGTTCTTCCCGTTTCAGCCGGTTGATGGCCTTGACCAGCATGAAAATGGCGAAGGCGACGATGGTGAAGCTGACCATGGCATTGATGAACAGGCCGATATTCAAGGTGACCGCGCCGGCTTGCTTGGCGGCCGCGACCGATACGTAGGGGCCGACCTGCTTGCTGCCCTCTTTCAGCACGAAGAACAGATTGGAAAAATCGACATTGCCGATCAACAGGCCGATGGGCGGCATGATTACATCGTCGACCAGCGATTTGACAATGGAACCAAAGGCGCCGCCAATGACCACGCCGACCGCCAGATCGATGACATTGCCTTTCATGGCAAATTCTTTGAATTCTTTGATAATGGACATGGTTAACCTCTGTTTAAATAGCGTTAAGTATTATAAGACATCAGCCTGCCGTTTCTCTATAGCCGCAAACCATCATGCGGTGGAAACGGCGCGGCTTGGCAGACTGCCTAATAAGGCGCCGCCCAGGATCAAGACAATGGCGCTGGCGGCAACGGCATTGAGCTGACCTTGTCCACTGCCTATCAGCAGCAGGGTGGATAGCAGCGGCGTGGCATAAGACAAGGACCCGATCTGCCGCGGATCGCCTTCCTTCAGCGCGCGGTCCCATAAAAAGAAAGCGCCGCCCATGGGGCCGATGCCGAGCAGGATCAAGGACAGCCATTGCGTCTGGCTTGGGACGACGCTGGGTTCGAACAGGCTGTGGCACAACAGGGACAGCAGGCCGGACAGCAGGCAGAAACCGCCGACCGCGCTATTTGGGAAGCTGGGCAGGCGACGGGTCAGCAGGCTGAATGTCGACCATACGATGGCGGCGGCGATGGCCAGTAAATAACCACCGAGATGAGCGCCGGACAGCGCGAACTTGCCGCCGCTGACGATCAGCGCGGCGCCACAGAAACCCAGGATGCCGGCCAGGATGTGGCGGCCGTGTAGCACGGTGCCGGGTAACAGGATGGGCGACAGCATGACGATCAGCAGTGGCCATAGGTAATTCAGCAGATTGGCTTCCATGGCCGGCGCGTGCCTGAACGCGAAGAAGAGCAGGAAGTGATAGCCAAACAAACCATATACGCCGACCAGCAAGGTACGTGGCGGAACCTTCCAGTCACGGTAGCGGCGAATGCTGAGCAGGCTGCCGATCAACAGGCAAATGCCGACGACAAAGAAAGGGGGCAGGGAGCGGGTCTGGGCGCCAAGCGTCGCCAGCGAGGCCCAGAGCAGAATGGCGCCGCCGGCAAAGGCAATCGGTCTGGAAATCATTATTATTCCAAGTAGGTGGGTGCACCGATTGTAAGGCGGAAGCTGAAACGGAAAAAGCCACAATCTGGCGATTGTGGCTTTTAGAAATCTGGCTCCCCGAGCAGGGCTCGAACCTGCGACCTGCGGATTAACAGTCCGTCGCTCTACCAACTGAGCTATCAGGGATCATCCATGCGCTTGTTTTTTGGCTCCCCGAGCAGGGCTCGAACCTGCGACCTGCGGATTAACAGTCCGTCGCTCTACCAACTGAGCTATCAGGGATCATCCATGCGCTTGTTTTTTGGCTCCCCGAGCAGGGCTCGAACCTGCGACCTGCGGATTAACAGTCCGTCGCT